>NZ_JBSGGK010000007.1:0-255513 GCF_053603855.1 Monashia sp. NPDC004114
ATGGCGGGGCCACTCGACGGGGCGTGTCCGCTCGAGTGGCCGCTGGGCCCCACCCGGCTGGGGGCGGCGTGTGATGGCGGGGCCACTCGACGGGGCGTGTCCGCTCGAGTGGCCGCTGGGCCCCACCCGGCTGGGGGCGGCGTGTGATGGCGGGGCCACTCGACGGGGTGTGTCCGGTCGAGTGGCCGCTGGGCCCCACCCGGCTGGGGGGCGGCGTGTGATGGCGGGGCCACTCGACGGGGTGTGTCCGCTCGAGTGGCCGCTGGGCCCCACCCGGCTGGGGCGGCGCCGAGCGCACTCAGACAGTCTTGGGGGGCACCGGCCAGGGCCAGGACGTGCAGCCCCTGAGACCGTAGGTCTGCTGCATCATGACCGGTGCCGGCTTGCCCTGGCCGCCGCAGTAGGCGTGTGCGTGGCCGATGCCGTGGCCCACCTCGTGGTTGACGAGGTAGGTGCGGTAGCCGTCGAGGTCGGAGCCGTATGCCGTCGCACCGAGCAGCCAGCGCCTCGCGTTGAGGACGACGCGGCCGCCGTTGTGACAGCTGACCTCGCCCCGGGTCTCGAGCGGCGCGCAGAGCTTGTCCGTCGTGTCAGGGCTGGCGAGCGTGATCCGCAGGTCGACGTGGCCGCCGGCGGCTGCCTGGGCAGGCGAGACGTCGACGAACCGGACGTGGTCGCGGGTCTGCCAGCCGCGCGGGTCGAGCAGCACTGAGGAGACCTTCGCGGCGACCTCAGCCGCGGACACTCCCAGCCCCCCTTCGAGCTCGACCGTGTAACTGACGGGCCGACCGGTGGCGCGGGCCACCTTCTGGCCCGGTGCCGGCACCGGGACCACGGCGAACGTACCGGTCCCGGACTCGACCACCGTGGGCGCCTTCGTGACGCCCGTGCCGGTGCTCGGCGCTCGGGCGCTGCTCGGCGGCGACGCGGCGGCGAGGCGCTCGGAGACCTGGGAGTCCGTCCCCGCGCCGGGGACCCGCTCGACCGGGTCGAGCAGGATCGCCGGGCCGGTCCCGGCGGCCACCGCCGCGCGGCTCGCCGCGACGAGCCGGCTCGCGGCCGTCGGCTCACGCGCACCGGCCGTGGTCACCGACCAGACGTCCGCCGCGATGCAGACCAGGACGGCCGCACCCGCGAGCGCGCGGCGCCGGCGCAGCGCCTGCCGCTGCTGCGCGCGGGTCGGACGCCCGTGGCCGTGCTCGGAGCCCATGGATGCCACGCTAGGGCAGAACCGCGCGCAGCTGCGGGACCGCGCGCCGCGCGTCCGTGAGGTCAGGGACACGGCAAAGGCCCAGCGACCCGGCGAAGGCCCAGCGACCCGGCGACGGGCCAGCGACGGCGCAGCGCGGCGGCGTCGCTGACCAACCCGAACGTCGCTGACCTTCTCGGCGCACACCGGCCAGCCGTATGCCGCCGATTTGGTCGGAAGCGCCCGCACCCCGTACTCTGGTCCGCGACCGATGACCGCCGGTTGGAGGGCGTGGGCAACCACGATCTCCCGAAGGTCCCGCACGATGTGGGCAGCCAGCGCAGGACACTCAGCAAGACGGCATACCTCCGTGTGTGCATTCGAGCCCCGAGCGCCCTGCGCCGGGGCTCTTTTCGTGTCGGCCCTTGGGGCTCCCTTCCATGCCGGTGGCAACACGCAAGGGAAGGAGGCCCCGATGGCGCACACCGACAAGACGGCAGCCATCGCCGAGATCGCGGACCGGTTCCGTGAGTCCGGCGCGGCCGTTCTCACCGAGTACCGCGGCCTGACCGTGAAGCAGCTGTCGCAGCTGCGCAGCTCGATCCGAGAGCACGCCACCTACGCCGTGGTCAAGAACACGCTCACGGAGATCGCCGCCAAGGAGGCCGGGATCACGGCCTTCGACGGCCAGCTCCAGGGCCCCAGCGCCATCGCCTTCGTTACCGGTGACCCGGTCGAGGCGGCCAAGGGCCTGCGTGACTTCGCCAAGGCTCACCCCCTCCTCGTGATCAAGGCTGGCGTCCTCGACGGCAAGCCGCTGACCCCCGAGGAGATCACGAAGCTCGCCGACCTCGAGTCGCGCGAGGTTCTCCTGGCCAAGCTTGCGGGCGCCATGAAGGGCTCCCTCAACAAGGCCGCCTACCTCTTCGTCGCTCCTCTGTCGCAGACGGCCCGCGTGGTCGACGCCCTGCGTCAGAAGGTCGAGGCGCAGGGTGGGCAGACCGCCGCGCCGGCTGCCGCCGACGAGGCTCCCGCCACGGAGGCTGCTGCCGCCGAGGTGACCACCGACGTCGCCGAGGGTGGCGACGAGAGCTGAGCGCCCCCGCGCTCCAGCTCGTGACAACAAACCGCCACTCACGGCAAGTAACAGGAAGGAAGCCATCATGGCGAAGCTCAGCACCGAAGAGCTCCTTGACGCCTTCAAGGAGATGACCCTCATCGAGCTCTCCGAGTTCGTGAAGCAGTTCGAGGAGACCTTCGAGGTCACCGCTGCCGCCCCGGTCGCCGTTGCGCCCGCCGGCGCTGCGGCCGCTGGCGGCGGCGCCGCCGAGGCCGAGGAGGAGAAGGACTCCTTCGACGTCATCCTCGCCGCTGCCGGCGAGAAGAAGATCCAGGTCATCAAGGAGGTCCGCGCGCTCACGAGCCTCGGCCTCAAGGAGGCCAAGGACCTCGTGGACGGCGCCCCGAAGCCCGTTCTCGAGAACGTCGACAAGGCTGCGGCCGAGAAGGCCAAGGAGCAGCTCGAGGGCGCCGGCGCCACCGTCGAGCTCAAGTGAGCCGTCCCGGCTAGTCCGGGGCTCCAGCATCACCGCGAAGGCGGGTCCGACCACCAGGTCGGGCCCGCCTTCGTCGTCCCCGGCGCCCGCCACTCTCTCCCGGGTCGATGTATCGGCGCGCCGTATGGCGCGCAGGAATACATCGAACTGCGTGGTCGGGGTCAGCGGGCGTGGCCGCTAGAAGCCTGCTCCCGGGTTGAGGATGCCCTGCGGGTCGAGGGCGTTCTTGATGCGGTGCGTCAGGGCCATGACGTCGGGTCCGAGCTGTTCGGGCAGAGCGGACCGCTTGAGACGGCCGACGCCGTGCTCACCGGTGATGGTGCCACCGAGGCTGATGGCAAGTGACATGACCTCGGCGAACGCCAGGGCCGCACGGGCCTTCGCGCCCGGGTCGCCGGGCGGGTGCACGACGATCGGGTGGGTGTTGCCGTCGCCGGCGTGCGCGACCACAGGGATCTCGACCTCGCGGTGGGCCGCGATCGCGGCAATGCCGGTGAGCAGCTCCGCCAGGCGCGGCACGGGCACGCCGACGTCCTCGAGCATGAGCATCCCGCGCTTCTCGATGGCGACGATGGCAAGGCGTCGCGCCGCGACGAACAGCTCGCCCTCCGCGGGGTCTGTCGTCGTGAACGTCTCGACCGCGCCGTTCGCCGAGCACAGCCGCTCCATCTCGGCGATCTCCTCGCCGCGGGCTGCGCCGGGTGCGTCCGACTGGGCGATGAGCAGGGCGCCGGCGGTCCGGTCGAGCCCCATGGACCGGTAGTCCTCGACGGCGTTGATCGACGCCTGGTCCATGAGCTCCATCATCGAGGCGCGGATCGTCGCGCCGATCGCGACAACCGCTCGCGCCGCGTCGGACACGTCGGCGAACGTCGCGACGAGCGTGGCTGCCGGCGCTTGGGCGGGCACGAGCCGAAGGATCGCCCGCGTCACGATGCCCAGGGTGCCCTCGCTGCCGACGAAGAGCTTCACCAGCGAGAGCCCGGCAGAGTCCTTGATCCGCTTTCCCCCGAGCTGGACCAGGGTGCCGTCCGCGAGCACGACGTCGAGTCCGAGCACGTAGTCGGTCGTCACGCCGTACTTCACGCAGCAGAGGCCACCGGCGTTGGTGGCGACGTTGCCGCCGATCGAGCAGATCTCGAACGAGGAGGGGTCGGGCGGGTACCAGAGCCCGTGCTCGGCCGCCGCGCGCTTGACCTCGACGTTGAGCGCGCCCGGCTCGACGACGGCCGTGCGCGTGGTGGGGTCGATCTCGATCGACCGCATCCGCTCGAGGCAGAGCACGACGCACCCGTCGACGGCGTTGGAGCCGCCGGACAGTCCGCTGCCCGCACCGCGCGGCACCACGGGTATGCCGTGTGCTCCGGCCCAGCGCACCGTTGCCTGCACGTCGGCCGCGGACGACGCGCGGACGACAGCCAGCGGCATACCCGCGTCCTCGTCGGCCGTGAAGTCGAAGCGGTAGGCCGCGACGCTGTCGCGCCCGGTGAGCAGCGCGCCGGGCGTCAGCGCCTCGGCGAGCCCGGTCAGTTCGTTGAGGTCGCTGAGGTCGGCAGCGTCGCTGCTGGTCGTCGACACGTCTCCACCGTAGTCACGTCGGCTGCGATCCAGCGGCCAGGTGGCCGGCAGGTCGGGTGCCATGGCGCTGCGGCGGCACCGCACCCGCTCGGGCGCCCGCCCCAGGTAGGTTTGCCGCCATGGGATGGCTATCGCGCAACAAGAGGCCCGCCGAGACCAGCGGTGCCGAGACGGCGGAGTCGCCGGCCGCCCCGGCCGACTCGTCCGGCCCATCAGACACCTCCGCGCCCGCCGACGCGTCGAGCACCGCGGACGCGCCGACACCAGCCGCGCCCGTCCCGTCCACCCCGCCGCCGTATGCCGTGCCCCCGGCTCCGGCGGAGCCCGAAAGTGCCGCGCCGGCGCCGCAGGCCCCGCCGGCCGTTCCACCTGCGCAGGCCCCGGCAGCCGCCCAGGTGCCGGAGGCGCCGACCACACAGATCCCGCAGACTGCGGCGCCCGACCCGCAGGCCCCGGCAGCTGCGCAGGCCCCTGATGCCGCGCCTCCTGCGCAGGCCCCGCCAGCTGCGCCTCCTGCGCAGGCCCCGCCAGCCGCGCCTCCTGCGCAGGCCCCGCCAGCTGCGCAGGTCCCACAGGCGGCACCGGCACCGCGGGCACCGCGTCCGATGGGGACCTACGGCCCGCTGGTGAGTGTCACCCGGTTCGACACGGCCCCCGCCGAGCTCGAGTGGCAGCTGCCGCTCAACGGCGAGCTCTACCGGCTCATGCCCGGCTCGGACCGACCCGACTACTCCCTGCTCGTGCTTGACCGGCCACTGCACTTCTACCCGAAGAAGGACTTCGACGTCTCGCGGGTCGAGCCGGAGATGCGGGTCGAGGACCGCAAGGGCCGACCGATGGTGCGCGTCCACGCGATGCTGCTCTGCGCCCGGTTCGTCGGCCAGCAGCTGCACCCCGGCATGGTCGACCTGGCCGTCAACCTCGCCTACGTCATCGACAACTCGCTCGCCCGTGACCCGCAGGTCGACTTCGGCAAGATCGAGTTCGCGGCGGTCGGCTTCCTCACCGAGGGCCACACCCCGCGACCCGACCCGCATGCGCACGGCGAAGCCGACCGGCATACCGGGGACGCGCTCGACGACAGCCTCGAGGACGTCCTCGACGAGCTCGCGCGAGAGCTGCACGCAGGAATCGTGGCCAAGCGCAGCGCGCCGGTGCAGAAGCTCACCGCCGCCCTCACGGTGAGCGCCGACCACCGGCTCACCGGGCTCAGCGGCAACGCCGACGGCCACGCGCCGGTGCCGACCGAGGAGACGTTCATCGAGCTCAACGACACGCTGGCCCGGCTCGAGGACCTTGGTGAGCAGGGCCGGGTAGCAGCCGTCACCATCCATGTCATCGACGGCGTCATCTCGCACGAGGTGACGGCAGCCCACTGATGGCCTGACCCGCCGAGCGCGCCGAACCGGCGCGTAACCTCCGCGCTCCCGCCTCGTTCTCCCCGGCATGACGCACTGCCGGTCGAGAGCGTAGGAGCCACATGGGCGTGGAGATCGAGGTCCGGAGCCTGACCAAGGCCTTCGGACCCCAGACCATCTGGAAGGACGTCTCGCTGACCCTTCCGGCCGGGGAGATCTCGGTCATGCTCGGGCCCTCGGGCACCGGCAAGTCCGTCTTCCTCAAGACCCTCGTCGGGCTCCTCAAGCCGGACCACGGGTCGGTCGTCGTCGACGGCGTCGACCTGACCCGCCTGCGCGAGCGCGACCTCTACGCCGTGCGCCGGCGGTTCGGGGTGCTCTTCCAGGACGGTGCGCTCTTCGGGTCGATGAGCCTCTACGACAACATCGCCTTCCCGCTGCGCGAGCACACGCGCAAGTCGGAGGCGGAGATCAGGCGGATCGTGGGGGACAAGATCGACCTCGTCGGCCTTCAGGGTGCGCAGGGCAAGCTCCCGGGCGAGATCTCGGGCGGCATGCGCAAGCGCGCCGGGCTGGCGCGCGCCCTGGTGCTCGACCCGGAGGTCATCCTCTTCGACGAGCCGGACTCCGGCCTCGACCCGGTCCGCACGGCATACCTCAACCAGCTCATCGTCGACCTCAACGCGCAGATCGAGGCGACCTTCCTCATCGTCACCCACGACATCAACACCGCCCGCACCGTGCCCGACAACATCGGGCTGCTCTACCACCGGCACCTGGCGATGTTCGGCCCCCGCGAGATGCTGCTCAGCTCCGAGGAGCCGGTCGTGCGGCAGTTTCTCAATGCGCAGCGGGTCGGCCCGATCGGGATGTCGGAGGAGAAGGACGCCGACGAGCTGGCGGCCGAGTCCGGCCAGGAGCTCCCGCCGCTGCCGCCGATCGCCCCCCAGCTCATGCCCTCCGACGGTTCGGTCCGGCATACGTCCCGGCCACCCGGACAGTGGTGCCGCGAGCACGGCGTCACGCCGCCGCCGGGGTCCTTCACGGACGCGCGCAGCGAAGCGGCCGCGCCTTCATCACCACCCTCCGCGTATGCCGCCGAGCTGGCTCTCACCGGGGAGGTGGGCTGAGTGCCCGCCGTGGTCACGGGCGCGCTGCGCCAGTCCGGGTCACTGTTCGCTCTCGCACTCGACGTGCTCCGGGCTGTGCCGCGGCGGCCGTTCCAGGTCAAGGAGCTGGTCTCGCAGGCGTGGTTCATCGCGAGCGTCACCATCCTGCCCACGGCGCTCGTCTCGATCCCGTTCGGCGCGGTCATCGCCCTGCAGCTCGGCACCCTGACGCGCCAGCTCGGCGCGCAGTCCTACACCGGTGCGGCGTCCGTGCTCGCGGTGCTGCGCGAGGCCAGCCCGATCGTCACGGCGCTGCTCATCGCCGGGGCGGGCGGCTCGGCGATCTGCGCCGACCTCGGATCGCGCAAGATCCGTGAGGAGATCGATGCGATGGAGGTGCTCGGCATCAGCCCCGTCCAGCGGCTCGTCGTGCCCCGGGTGCTGGCATCGATGCTCGTGGCGGTGCTGCTCAACGGGCTCGTATCGGTCGTCGGGGTCGTCGGCGGCTACTTCTTCAACGTCATCCTCCAGGGCGGCACCCCGGGCGCGTATGTCGCGTCGTTCACGGCGCTCGCCCAGCTGCCTGACCTCTGGACCGCGGAGGTCAAGGCGCTGATCTTCGGCGCCATCGCGGCGATCGTCGCCTCGCACAAGGGACTCAACGCCGGCGGCGGTCCCAAGGGCGTCGGTGATGCGGTCAACCAGAGCGTCGTCATCACGTTCATGCTGCTGTTCGTCGTCAACTTCGTCATCACGGCCGTGTACTTCCAGGTCGTCCCGCAGAAGATCTAGGCCTACCGTGTCGACGAACCTGACTCCAGAACGCCTGCTCGCCATCGCCGGCCGGCCGGCCCGTGCCATCGACTCGCTCGGTGAGCAGATGCGGTTCTATGTCCGCTCGCTCGCGTGGAGCGGACGCACCATCCGCCGCTACAAGCGGGAGGTGGTGCGGCTGCTGGCCGAGGTCTCTCTCGGGACCGGGGCACTCTCGGTGATCGGCGGCACCGTCGGCGTCATCGCGTTCCTCGCCTTCTTCACCGGCACCGAGGTCGGGCTCCAGGGCTACTCGTCCCTCGACCAGCTCGGCACCGGGGCGTTCACCGGCTTCCTGTCGGCCTACCTCAACACCCGGGAGATCGCCCCACTCGTCGCGGGCCTCGCCCTGGCGGCGACGGTCGGCTGCGGCTTCACCGCACAGCTCGGCGCGATGCGGATCTCGGAGGAGGTCGACGCCCTCGAGGTCATGGGCATCCCGTCCCTGCCGTTCCTCGTGACGACGCGGATGATCGCGGGCTTCGTCGCCGTCGTCCCGCTCTACGTGCTTGGCCTGCTCAGCTCGTATGCCGCGACCCGGTTCATCTCGACCGCGTACTTCGGGCAGTCCAAGGGGACCTACGACCACTACTTCCACCTGTTCCTGCCCCCGGGTGACGTCTTCTGGTCGTTCGCCAAGGTGATGGTCTTCGCGGTCGTCATCATCCTCATCCACTGCTACTACGGCTACACCGCGTCCGGCGGCCCGGCCGGGGTGGGAGTGGCCGTGGGCAAGGCGGTCCGCACCTCGATCGTCGCGATCAATGTCGTCGACTTCTTCCTGTCGCTGGCCATCTGGGGCGCCGGCTCGAGCGTGCGGATCGCCGGATGAGCGACACGAGCGAGACGAGCGACAGGAGGGACACCGGCGACACGGGCGACGCTGCGGCCGGCCCCCTCACCCAGCTGACCCGGTTCCGGATCGGCGTCCGGCTCTACGGCCTCGTCTTCCTGGTCGTCGTCGGGCTGTTGGTCGCGCTCGCGGTCGCCGTGTACCAGAAGGCATTCACTCCCGTCGCCCTCGTCACACTCGAGACCACGCGCGCCGGTAGCCAGCTCCAGGACGGTGCCGACGTCAAGCTCCGCGGCCTCGTCGTGGGCGAGGTCCGCCGGGTCGAGGCGACCCCGGACGGGGCACGGCTGACTCTCGCGATCCAGCCGGACCAGCTGGGCCAGATCCCGGCCGACGTGCGCGCGCGCCTGCTCCCGAAGACCCTCTTCGGCGAGCGCTACGTCGACCTGGAGACGGTCGCCCAGCCGAGCCGGGCCCGGCTCGCCGACGGAGATGTCATCGGCCAGGACCGCAGCGCCGTCGCGATCGAGCTCGAGACCGTCCTCGACAACCTCTACCCACTGCTGCGCACCGTCCAGCCGGGCCAGCTCGCGACCACCCTCAACGCACTCTCGACGACCCTCGAGGGGCGGGGCGACGAGCTGGGCCGGAACCTTGTTCTCGTCGACCGGTACCTGCGGGCGTTCAACCCGTCGATGCCCGTGCTCAAGCAGGACATCTCGCTGCTCGCCGACACGCTCGACGTCTACGCCGACGTGGCCCCCGACGCGTTCCGGCTCATGGAGTCGTTGCGGGTGACGAACCGGACCGTCGTCGAGAAGGACCAGCAGCTGGCCGCGTTCCTGGTCGGCACGGCCGGTTTCGCCAACACGACCGCCGGCTTCCTGCGGGACAACGAGGCACGCATCATCCAGGTGGGCGAGGTCGGCCGCCCGACCCTGCAGCTGCTGGCGGAGTACTCACCGGTCTACCCCTGCCTCGCACGCGGCCTGGTCGCGTGGCTGCCACGAATCAACGCTGCCTTTTCCGGTGGTGTCTTCCACATCACCCTGGAGGTCGTCCCGCCGAGGGCGGCGTACCGGCCCGGCGAGGAGCCGCGATGGGGTGAGAAGCGTGGGCCGAACTGCTTCGGGCTCCCGAACCCACCCGGCTCGCAGTCGAACCCGTTCCCCGGTCATCACTTCGACGACGGCACCCAGCCGGCCGGCGACGGCTCGCTGCAGTCGGCCCTTCCGGCTGCGCTGCTGGGCAACGCCGCAGCGGACTCGGGCACCGCGGGCACCGTCGAGGAGCAGCAGGTGGTGTCAGCACTGCTCGCACGCGACGGCACCGACGCGAGCCGCACAGGCGACGGGAGCGGTGCGGACGGAGGCTCAGCGGCGGCTCAGCCCAGCGGCATACAGACGCTGCTCGCGGGCCCCATCCTGCGCGGGACGGTGGTGAGCACGCGATGAAGGTCACCGGCTCGCTCGTCAAGCTCCTCGTCTTCGCCGCGGTCCCTCTCGCCGCGACGACCGTCCTCGCGATGACCATCGCCAACATCCAGCTCGGCTCGAAGGCGACGTACACCGCCGTCGTCAGCGACGCCACGGGGGTCAGCCCCGGGCAGGACGTGCGGATCGCGGGAGTCCGGGTCGGCGAGGTCACGGACGTGAGGGTTGCCGACAGGGACCAGCAGGGCTCGGGGCCGGCGACGGCGGAGATCGACTTCCAGGTGCTCAAGTCGTCGGTCCTCACCCAGGGGACGGAGGTCACCGTGCGGTACCGCAACCTCGTGGGCGAGCGCTACCTCGCACTGAGCCAGGGCACCGGGGCGTCCACGCCGCTCGCGGACGGGTCGACCATCCCGCTGTCGCGCACGCACCCGGCCCTCGACCTCACCGTGCTGTTCAACGGGTTCAAGCCGCTGTTCGCGGCGCTCTCCCCGACGGACGTCAACGAGCTCTCGGGGCTGCTCATCACGACACTGCAAGGGGAGGGCGGCGACATCGACGCACTGCTCTCACGGACGGCGAGCCTCACCTCGGCGATCGCCGACCGGGACGCGGTGATCGGGCGCACGGTCGACAACCTCAACGCGGTGCTCGGCACGGTCGACGCCCATGACCAGCAGCTGCTCGACCTCATCGACCAGCTGCAGCGGTTCACCAGCGGCCTGGCGGCCGACCGCGAGACGATCGGCCGCTCTCTCGCGGGCATCAACAGCCTGTCCGCCGAGACGGCCGACCTGCTCGTCTCCACGCGTCCGCTCGTCAAGGACGACATCGCCCAGCTTCGCACTCTCGCAACGATGCTCACGAAGCCGGCCAACGCCAAGGAGTTCGAGGACTTCATCACCCGTGCCCCGGACCGGATCACGACACTGACCCGCACAGCGACGTACGGCTCGTGGTTCAACTTCTACCTGTGCCGCTTCGACACGAAGAGCCCGATCCTGCCCGGCCTCTCTCCGGCCTATGACGTGGCGTCCGCGAGGTGCGACCGATGAGCGTGTTGACCCGACGGCTTCGACGGCACCCAGGGGTGCCCTTCCGCGACCGCAACCCGGTTCCGATCGGCGCGATCGGGCTGCTCGTCATCGCCCTGATCGTGCTGCTCGCCTTCAACGCCTCGAGCCTTCCGCTGATCGGTGGAGGAACGGCATACAGCGCCGCGTTCACGGAGGCCGGCGGCATCCGGCCCGACGACGACGTGCGCGTCGCGGGCGTCAAGGTCGGCAAGGTCACCGGCGTCGACCTCGAAGGCGACCACGTCCGGGTCGACTTCCTCGTCACCACCGACACCCCCCTCGGCAGCCGCACCGGCGCCTCGATCCGGATGAAGACGCTCCTCGGCGAGAAGTACGTCGCCCTCGACCCGGCCGGCTCTGGGTCGCTGGACCCCGGCACCCAGATCCCCACCTCGCGGACGGTGAGCTCGTACGACGTCATCGACGCGTTCTCGGACCTCACCACGACCACCGAGCGCATCGACACCGACCAGCTCGCGCGGTCCCTGTCGGTGATCGCCACGGAGTTCAAGGACAGCCCGCCGCACGTGCGCGCGGCCCTCGACGGGCTCAGCCGGCTGTCGCGGACCGTCGCCGGCCGCGACGAGCAGCTGTCCACGCTGCTTGCGCGGGCCAACCGCGTGACCGGCCTGCTCAAGAGCCGCAACGACCAGGTCGCCCGGCTCGTCAACGACGCCGACCTGCTCATGGTCGAGCTGGCCAGGCGCCGCAACGAGATCCGGACCCTGTTCACCAACACGTCGGCACTCGCACAGCAGCTCACGGGACTCGCCCGGGACAACCGCGCCCAGCTGCGGCCCGCCCTCGACGAGCTCGACCAGGCCCTCGCCCTGCTGCAGAAGCACGATGCCGACCTCCAGCGGACGATCCAGGCGATGGCCCCGTTCACCCGGGTCTACGCCAACACACTGGGCACCGGCCGCTGGTTCGACACCTGGGTCTCGAACCTCGTCGTGCCGGTCGGCACCCCGGGACTCGAGCTGCCGGGGACGACGGGAGGCACTCGCCGATGACCCGCATCACCAAGACCCTGGCGGCGCTCGTCGCGGTGGGACTCGTGGCGGCTGCGGTCGCCTTCTGGCCCCGCGGCGGCCAGGTCAGTGTCAGTGCAGACTTCACGCGCGCCGTCGGCCTCTACCCGGGGTCGGACGTGCGCATCCTCGGGGTCCGGGTCGGTCAGGTCGACGCCGTCGAGCCGGCCGGAGACCACGTGCACGTGACGTTCAGCTACGACGACCGCTATCGCGTGCCCGCCACGGCGAAGGCCGCCATCGTGGCTCCGTCGCTCGTCTCCGACCGTTACGTCCAGCTGCTCCCGGTCTACGAGTCAGGCCCGATCCTCGCAGGAGGTGCACGAATCCCATTGGGGCGCACGGCAGTCCCCGTCGAGCTCGACCGAGTGTCGCAGAGCCTCGATGACCTCATGGTCGCTCTCGGGCCGGACGGCGCCAACAAGGACGGCGCGCTGTCCGAGCTGCTGCGCACCTCGGCCGCGAACCTCGACGGCAACGGCGACCGGCTGGGCTCCACGGTTCACGACCTGTCGACCGCCCTCGCCACCCTGTCGGGCAGCAAGGAGGACCTGTTCGGCACGGTGCGGAACCTCCAGTCGTTCACGTCCATGCTGGCCGCGAACAACGCCCAGGTGCGGCGGCTCAACTCCGACCTGGCCACCGTCGCCGTGCAGCTGCGCGGGGAGCGTCAGGACCTGAAGGCCACCCTGGCCCAGGTTGGCACGGCGGTGGACGAGGTGTCGTCGTTCGTCCATGACAACCGAGCGCTGCTGCACCGCGACCTGTCGCGCGCGGTCGCAGTGACGAGCACGCTCGTGACGAACAGGCAGGCGCTGGCCGAGACCCTGGAGAACGCACCCGTGGCCCTGTCGAACCTTCAGAACGCCTACCACCCCCAGACCGGCACCCTCGACACCCGCAACAACGCCAAGGGTCTTGACGACCCGCTGCTGCTGGTCTGCTCGATCCTCACCGGCCCCACACGGACCGGCAACACCCGGCTGTGCGATGCGCTCAGGGCCGCCCTCCTGCCCAAGGTCGCCGCGATGCCTGCGGTTCCCGGACTGCCGACGCCACCGACGCTGCCGACGCTGCCGGCGCTGCCATTAGGCGCGGGTAGCCTTGCCCCGCAAGGGAGTCCGCTGAGCGCAGGGCCCGTCGACGTCCGCGGCGCCGACCCCACCCTCGGTGGCCTGCTGGGAGGTGAGCGCTGATGTATGCCGTCCGGTCGCGCTCCTGTCGCGCTGTCCTCTCGCTCGGGCTGGCGATGGTCGCGCTCGGGGGCTGCAGCGCCTACGACCTGCCACTACCCGGTGGCGCCGCCTCGGGCGACGACTCGTACACCGTCACGGCGGAGTTCGCCGACGTGCTCGACCTCGTGCCCCAGTCGTCCGTGAAGGTCAACCAGGTCACCGTCGGCACGGTCGAGGACATCTCGGTCAACGGGTGGACAGCCCTGGTGCGCATGCGGATCCCGCGGTCGGTGGTCCTCCCGGACAACGCCACCGCCGAGCTCGAGCAGACCTCGCTGCTGGGCGAGAAGTACGTCGCCCTCGCCGCGCCCACGGACGCCGCGCCGGTCGGTCGCCTGGGCGAGGGAGACCGGATCCCGCTCGCCAGGACGAACCGCAACCCGGAGGTCGAGGAGGTCCTCGGGGCGATGTCGCTGCTCCTCAACGGCGGTGGCGTGGCGCAGCTCAAGACGATCGAGGTCGAGCTCGGCGACGCACTGCGTGGCCGCAGCGGCGCCGTCAAGGACCTCGTCGGCCAGCTCAACACGTTCGTCGCCGGGCTCGACGCCCAGCGGTCCGAGATCGTCAGGGCCATCGACAGCATCGACCGGCTCTCCTCGACTCTTGCCAAGCAGCGCGACACGATCGGCCATGCCCTCGAGGAGCTGCCGAAGGGCCTGGGCATCCTGGCCGACCAGAGGTCCCAGCTCACCGCGATGCTCACGTCGCTGCGCGACCTCGGCGAGGTCGGCACGCGGGTCATCCGCGGGTCGCGGGACGACCTCGAGGCGAACCTCCGGGCCGTCGGCCCGATCCTGCGCCAGCTCAACGCGGCCGGCGACGACCTGCCGAAGAGCTACGAGCTGCTCCTGACCTACCCGTTCCCGAACCAGGCACAGAGCGCCATCCACGGCGACTTCACCAACCTCTGGGCCACCCTCGACACGAACGTCGCCACCATCGCAAAGAACCTCGGGGTCGCAGGAGGTGGCCGGTGATCACGCGCACGGTCCGGCTGCAGCTCGCCGCCTTCGCCCTGATCACGGTGACCCTGGTCGCCGTGCTGTCCGCCGGGTACGTCGGGCTGGCCGACAAGGTCCTCGGCGGCGGCTACCTCGTCTCGGCGGACCTGGCGCAGTCGGGCGGCATCTTCGTCGGGGCCGAGGTCACCTACAGGGGGGTGACCGTCGGCCGCGTGGAGGCGCTGCGCCTCTCGGGCGACGGCGTCGCGGCCCAGGCCCGGCTCGACCGCGGCACCCAGGTCCCCAAGGACACCGTCGCAGTCGTCGAGAACCGCTCGGCAGTGGGGGAGCAGTACCTCGACCTCCAGCCACGCACACCCTCCGGCCCGTACCTGAGTGCAGGCGACGTCATCCCACGCGACCGGACGGCATACCCGCTGCGGATCGACCTGCTGCTGCGTCATGTGAGCGACACGGTCGCGTCGGTGCCCAAGGATGCGCTCGTCACGACGGTCGACGAGCTGGGCCGCGCCTTCCGGGGCGGCGGAGCGGACCTCCAGCGCCTGGTCGACAGCGGCGATGCGCTCACCGCGGCAGCCACCGGTGCGCTGCCGGAGACGACCCGGCTCATCGACGACGGCCGGACCGTGCTCGGCACCCAGGTCGACAGCCAGGACGACCTGCGGTCCAGCCTCGCCGGCCTGGCGGACGTCGCCGACGCGCTGCGTGAGGCCGATCCCGACCTGCGACTCGTCCTCGACCGCGGATCCGTGGCTGTGCGGGAGCTCGACGCTCTCATCTCCGAGAACAAGCAGGGCCTTGCCGCGCTGCTCGCGAACCTCATCACCATCGGCAACGTCACGACGGCGCGTATCGACGGCATCGAGCAGATCCTCGTCACGTACCCGGACGTCGTCACGGGCGGCTTCACCGTCGTCCCCGGCGACGGGACCGCCCACTTCGGGCTGGTCCTCAACGCCGATGACCCCAAGGCGTGCGAGGTCGGCTACGAAGGCACCCACAAGGTGGACCCGCACCGCACCACCGGCCTGCCTCCGGTCAACACCGACGCGCACTGCGCCGCATCCCGCGCTTCCGGGATGAACGTCCGCGGAGCCCAGAACGCGCCCAGGCCGACTCCTTCAGGGCAGCAGGGCTCGAGCTACCCGCTCGCGCTCGGCTCCACACCCGTGCCCCTGACGAACCCGGGCGTGACCTCAGCGGACCCTGCCTCGTTGTCTGTGCAGTCACCGGTCGCCCCGGCCGGTGCGAACGACTCGACCGGCGACGGGACGAGCTGGCTCTGGCTGATGCGGGAGGCCCTGCGATAGGGCACCGACGGGCGGGCCGCGCGGACCGGGTCCGGGCACGGAAGGACGACCCCTCGATGACGATGGTCACCAGCCGCCCCAAGGGGCACCTGCGCGCCGTTCGCGACCCCGCCACAGAGGACCCGGGCCCAGCAACGGAGGGCCCGCGCCCCGCCACGGAGAGCCCGCGCCCCTACGCCCAGCCGGCCCCACGGCATACCGCGAGGTATGCCGTCCCGTCCCTGCGCGGTCGGCGTCCCTCCCCGCGCGTCCTCTGGGCGGCGACGGCGGTGCTCGTCCTCGCCGTCGTCGGCGTGGCGCTGACGCTCGGGCGGGCGACCTGGACGGACCAGCGGGCGGCGGACGACCGGGCTGCGGCGCTCGCTGCCGGACGCCAGATCGCCGTCAACTTCGTGACAGTGAGCGCGGCGGCGTTCGACACGGACACCAGGCGGGTGCTCGACGACGCCACCGGGAGCTTCAAGAAGGAGTACGAGGCGACCCTCGCGCAGCTGAAGCCGGTCGTCACAGCGAACCACACAGACTCCCGCGTCGAACGCGCGGAGGCGGCCCTCGTCTCGGCTGATGACCACTCGGCAAAGGTCATCGTGGGCATCGTCGCGCCCACCACGAACTCGGCGACCTCGACGCCGGAGAAGAAGACGTACCGGCTCCGCCTCGACCTGGTGAAGGTCGGCGACGCATGGAAGGTGAGCACCCTTGACTTCGTCAGCTGACCCGCGCCGCAGGCGCGTTGCGGGCGCACGCCGCCCGCGGCCGGTCGTGGAGCGGTCCGTCGTGGGGCGGCCGGTCGTGGAGCGGCCGGTCGTGGAGCGGCCGGTCGTGGAGCGGCCCGGCCGGAAACGGCCGTTGCTCAGGCGGCCCGCCCTGGGTCGTCACCCCGCGCACCACCCGGCCGCTCCCGGCGAGACGCTCCAGAGCGCCGGTCACCCTCAGCGCCCGCGGCTCTGGCCGGCACTGACCGCCGCCGCGCTCGCGGTCGCCGCTCTCGCCGCACTGCTCGCGTTCGCCCTTCCTGCGCGGCTGACCGACGCCGACCGGGCGGCGGCCGTCGCCTCCGCGCGCACGACGCTCGAGAGCCTGCTCAGCTACCGGGGCGCCGACTTCGACGCGCACGTCGCGCAGGTCACCCCGCAGCTCACCTCGCCGTTCCGCGAGCAGTTCGCCACGGTCGCGACCTCCGACATCAAGCCGATGGCCGTGAAGAACGCGGCCACCGTGCAGGCCAAGGTCTACGAGGCCGGCGTCATGGACTCGACCGGCGACGGTGCCGGCGGGTCGACGGTCCGCGTGCTCGCCTTCATCAACCAGGCGACGACGACGGCCGCCCAGAAGGCCCCGGCGATCGACCAGAACCGCGTGCTGGCGACCATGCGGAAGGTGGGCGACCGCTGGCTCGTCAGTGACCTCTCCGCGTTCTGAACGCCGGCCACCCCAGCTCGCAGCGTCGAGCGCGCCCACCACCCGCTCGGCGCTGCGGCATACTGCGGCGTGTGAAGCTCATCCAGGCCGATGGCGTCCCCGAGTCCTTCGCCCGCGTCGACCAGCCCGATGCCGCCCCGGTGCGGGTCGCTCTCGTGCAGCATGCGTGGGTCGACGACCCCACTGCGCTCGTCGAGACCCTCCGCGGGCACCGAGGGCCTTCGCACCTTCTACGGGTCGTCGTTCATCTCCGACCCGTACGGCCGGATTCTCGCCCAGGCACCGCGCGACGAGGCCGCCGTCCTCGTCGCGGACCTCGACCTGGCCCAGCGGCAGAACGGCTGGAGCTCTTCCCGTTCCTGGCCACCCGGCGCCCTGACTCGTATGCCGCCCTGACCGCCCCGATCCGCGACGAGCACCGTCGCGAGGTCGGCTGAGGCCCGACGGTGGCGGGGGAGGACGCGACTGCCGCGCCGGTCTGGCGGATGCCGTCGGAGACGGCGCCGCACGACTGCACCTGGATGGCGTGGCCGAGCCAGGGCTACACGCTCGGCGACACCCCTGACGAGGTCGACCTGGCCCGGCGCACCTGGGCCGCGGTCGCCAACGCCGTCATCGAGTTCGAGCCGGTCCGGATGGTCGTCGTGCCCGACGACCTCGCCGTCGCGGAGACGCTGCTGCACCCGCAGGTCGAGCTGGTGCCGGCCGCCCTGGACGATGCCTGGATGCGCGACATCGGCCCGAGCTTCGTCCACTCTGCCGACGGGACGCGCCTCGGCGCCGTCGACTGGGTCTTCAACGGGTGGGGCGCCCAGGAGTGGGCCACCTGGGAGCACGACGCACGCATCGCGTCCTTCGTCGCCGAGCTCGCCGGCGCGCAGCGGATCGGCTCGGAGCTGGTCAACGAGGGCGGCGGCATCCATGTCGACGGACTCGGCACGGTGCTGCTGACGGAGACGGTGCAGCTCGACCCGGGGCGCAATCCCGGCCTGACTCGGGCCGATGTCGAGGCCGAGCTGGCCCGGACGATCGGTGCGACGACGTGCATCTGGCTGCCGCGGGGTCTCACCCGCGACTACGACGAGTTCGGCACCCGTGGCCACGTCGACATCGTGGCGACGATCCCGAGCCCGGGCGTCATCCTGCTGCACGACCAGCGGGAGGCGGCCCACCCCGACCATGCGGTCAGCCGTGAGCTCCGGGAGCTGCTCGAGGACGCCCGCGACGCCCGCGGGGAGCGCTTCGAGGTCGTCGGGGTGCCGGCGCCGCGCACGCTCGCCGACGACGACGGCCCGGTCGACTGGTCCTACCTCAACCACCTCGTCGTCAACGGTGGCGTCATCGCGTGCACCTTCGGCGACGAGCAGGACGACGCCTCGCTGGGGGTCCTCGCCGACGCCTACCCGGGCCGTCGGGTGGTGGGGGTCGACGCCCGCCCGCTGTTCGACCGTGGCGGCGGGATCCACTGCATCACCCAGCAGCAGCCCACCCTCTGACATCGAGTGGCCGCTTCTATACCGCTCGACTGCTATGGAAGCGGCCACTCGACTCTGTCTAGCTCAGGCGACCCCGGCGAGCTCGACGGAACTCAGACGGCTCAGACGGCTCAGACGGCTCACGCCTGGGGGAGACGCTGGTGGATGTCCATGCTCATGCGCACGACCGACAGGTAGAACTCGAGGGTCATGCGGATGACGGCCAGGTAGATGATGAGGAAGACCGGGCCGAGGATGAGCACCGTGATGCCGCTGCCCACGTTCTGGGCGAAGGCCGCGAAGAGGAACACGAGCCACGACGCGACGAGCGCCGCCGTCGCGAGCAGGTAGACGATGCGCACGAGGATGGGGGTGACGAAGTTCGTGAAGCTGAAGTCGAAGAGCGCGTTGAAGAACCCGGCGCCCTCCTTGGCCGGGTCGGGAATGCTCGAGACGCCCGACGGGCCACCCGTCGGAGGTGCGGGCGGCGGAGGCGGGGGCGGCTGGGTGCCGCCTCCGACGGGCGGCGGTGTGCTGCCCACGGCCGGCATCGGCACGTCTTCTGGCGATCCGGGCGGTGGTGTCGCCGGCCCGCCAGTGGGCATCGGAGCCGTCGGGTCGCCCGGGGCGGGCTGGTTGAACGACGGCTGCTCGGGCGGGTTGGGGTCTGACATGGTGCTCCCCTCGATGAGTGATCGGTCGGTGGGTGATCGGTGAGGTGAACTCGGACGAAGCCATCGTAGGTATGCCGCACCCGTCCACCGGGGAAGCGCGCGGGCCACGTTCTCCCCGGCCGGGCTCCCGCGCCCGTCCACACCCAGTCGAGTGGGCGCCCCGTCACAGGGGCACCACCCGTCACGTGACCCGTGGGACGGAGCGCCCACTCGACAGTGAGGAATGGGGCGCGCGGGCGACGGGGGATGGAGCTCGCGGGCGACCTCGGGGATGGAGCGCGCGGTCCACATTCGCCCGACCCGGCCCCGCGCCCGTCCACACCCAGTCGAGTGGGCGCCCCGTCACAGGAGCACCACCCGTCACGTGACCCGTGGGACGGAGCGCCCACTCGACCACGACGGGGCTGGCAGGTTTCCGGCTTCGTCAGGGGGGCGGCATACGGGAGGTTGCGCCCGGTTGGGGCTGCTTTGGCCTCACGCTCTGCCGTCGCGCCACGCACGGAGGGTGGCAAGGCCCTTGACGTCGCGCCGCGAAGGGTCCATATTCGTCGCGTTCCTTCACGGGACTCCCGGTTCGGGAGGCGTAGAGGTCGTTCGAACTCCGCTTCTTGACCCGGCTGGACACACCTGCCCTTTGGGGGTAGGCTAGGCCTTTGCGCTGCCCATGCCCACCCTTCGCGATCTCAGTCAGGCATCTGCCCATGCCACCCGGCATTCGGTCTGACCCTTGGGACCTGCGAGCGGAGCCATGCGGCAACGCGGATCTGAAGATTCGAAAGGCCCGTGGAAGGACCCTCCTTGGCTGCCGCGCGTACTGCGACCAACATGTCCACCGCACAGACCCCTTCGGGGCGTCTGTCCTTCGCGAAGATTCGCGAACCACTCGAGGTCCCCGACCTCCTGGCCCTTCAGACGGAGAGTTTCGACTGGCTGCTCGGTAACGAGCGCTGGCAGGCTCGCGTCGCTGCGGCCAAGGCCGAGGGTCGTACCGACGTCCCCGACCGGTCCGGGCTGGAGGAGATCTTCGAGGAGATCTCCCCGATCGAGGACTTCAGCGGCTCGATGTCGCTGTCGTTCCGTGACCACCGCTTCGAGGAGACCCGCAAGACGATCGAGTCGTGCAAGGAGCGCGACCAGACGTACGACGCGCCGCTCTTCGTGACGGCCGAGTTCATGAACACCGTCACCGGCGAGATCAAGAGCCAGACGGTCTTCATGGGCGACTTCCCGCTCATGACCGAGCGCGGAACCTTCATCATCAACGGCACCGAGCGGGTCGTCGTCTCGCAGCTCGTCCGCAGCCCGGGCGTGTACTTCGAGCGCACCCCCGACAAGACGTCCGACAAGGACATCTTCACCGCCAAGATCATCCCGAGCCGCGGTGCCTGGCTCGAGTTCGAGATCGACAAGCGCGACATGGTCGGCGTCCGCGTCGACCGCAAGCGCAAGCAGTCCGTCACGGTGCTGCTCAAGGCCCTCGGCTGGACCGAGGCCCAGATCCTCGAGGAGTTCGGCGACTTCGAGTCGATGCGCCTCACCCTGGAGAAGGACCACACCCAGGGTCAGGACGACGCGCTGCTCGACATCTACCGCAAGCTGCGCCCGGGCGAGCCGCCGACCAAGGAGGCCGCGCAGACGCTGCTGGACAACCTCTACTTCAACAGCAAGCGCTACGACCTGGCCAAGGTCGGCCGCTACAAGGTCAACAAGAAGCTCGGTCTCGAGGCCCCGATCAACGACTCGACGCTGTCCATCGACGACATCGTCAAGACGATCAAGTTCATCGTGACCCTGCACGCCGGTCTGGACTCCATGAAGGGTCACCGCAACGGTGAGGAGATCGACGTCCGCGTCGAGGTCGATGACATCGACCACTTCGGCAACCGTCGCCTCCGCTCCGTCGGCGAGCTCATCCAGAACCAGGTCCGCACCGGCCTGTCCCGCATGGAGCGCGTCGTGCGTGAGCGCATGACGACCCAGGACGTCGAGGCGATCACGCCGCAGACCCTGATCAACATCCGCCCGGTGGTGGCGTCGATCAAGGAGTTCTTCGGCACCTCGCAGCTGTCGCAGTTCATGGACCAGAACAACCCGCTCGCGGGCCTGACCCACAAGCGTCGCCTGTCTGCTCTCGGCCCGGGTGGTATCTCCCGTGACCGTGCGCAGATGGAGGTCCGTGACGTCCACCCGTCGCACTACGGCCGCATGTGCCCGATCGAGACGCCGGAAGGCCCGAACATCGGCCTCATCGGCTCGCTCGCCTCGTACGGCCGGATCAACGCGTTCGGCTTCATCGAGACGCCGTACCGCAAGGTCGAGCGCGGCGTGGTCACCGACGAGATCCACTACCTGTCCGCCGACGAGGAGGACAAGTTCGTCGTCGCCCAGGCCAACGCGGCCTTGGACAAGGACGGCAACTTCGTCGACGAGCGCGTGCTCGTGCGCACCAAGGGTGGCGAGGTCGAGCTCGTGCCCGGCGACGAGGTCGACTACATGGACGTCTCGCCGCGCCAGATGGTCTCGGCCGCGACCGCGATGATCCCGTTCCTCGAGCACGACGACGCCAACCGCGCGCTCATGGGCGCGAACATGCAGCGTCAGGCCGTGCCGCTGGTCAAGAGCGAGGCGCCGCTGGTCGGCACCGGCATGGAGTTCCGTGCCGCGCTCGACTCCGGTGACGTCGTCCGGGCCGACAAGGCCGGCGCCGTCCAGGAGGTCTCCGCCGACCTCGTCACCGTCGCCAACGACGACGGCACCTACCAGACGTACCGCATCGCGAAGTTCAGCCGCTCCAACCAGGGCACGAGCTACAACCAGGTCGTCCGGGTCGACGAGGGCCAGCGGCTCGAGGCCGGCGACGTCATCGCCGACGGTCCGGCGACCGACGGCGGCGAGATGGCGCTCGGGCGCAACCTGCTCGTGGCGTTCATGTCGTGGGAGGGGCACAACTACGAGGACGCGATCATCCTGTCCCAGCGCCTCGTCCAGGACGACGTCCTCTCCTCGATCCACATCGAGGAGCACGAGGTCGACGCCCGTGACACCAAGCTGGGCCCCGAGGAGATCACCCGGGACATCCCGAACGTCTCCGAGGACGTCCTCGCAGACCTCGACGAGCGCGGCATCATCCGCGTGGGCGCCGAGGTGCGCGACGGCGACCTGCTCGTCGGCAAGGTCACGCCCAAGGGCGAGACCGAGCTGACCCCGGAGGAGCGCCTGCTCCGCGCGATCTTCGGTGAGAAGGCGCGCGAGGTCCGCGACACCTCGCTCAAGGTCCCGCACGGCGAGACCGGCACGGTCATCGGTGTCAAGGAGTTCCGCGCCGACCAGGGCGACGACCTGCCCCCGGGCGTCAACCAGCTGGTGCGCGTCTACGTGGCCAACAAGCGCAAGATCACCGACGGCGACAAGCTCGCCGGCCGGCACGGCAACAAGGGCGTCATCTCCAAGATCCTGCCGGTCGAGGACATGCCGTTCCTCGAGGACGGCACCCCGGTCGACGTCGTGCTCAACCCGCACGGTGTGCCGCGGCGCATGAACCTCGGCCAGATCCTGGAGCTGCACCTCGGCTGGGCCGCGAGCCGCGGTTGGAAGATCGAGGGCAGCCCCGAGTGGGCCGGCCAGATCCCGGGCGACGCGCACGAGGCCCCGGCCGGCACGCGCGTCGCGACCCCGGTGTTCGACGGTGCGTCGGAGGAGGTCGTGACGGGCCTGCTCGACTCGACCCTGGTGACGCGCGACGGCGTGCGTCTCGTCGACTCCTCGGGCAAGGCCCGCCTGTTCGACGGCCGCTCCGGCGAGCCGTTCCCGGAGCCGGTGTCCGTGGGCTACATGTACATCCTCAAGCTCCACCACCTCGTCGACGACAAGATCCACGCTCGCTCGACGGGTCCGTACTCCATGATCACGCAGCAGCCGCTCGGCGGTAAGGCCCAGTTCGGTGGCCAGCGCTTCGGTGAGATGGAGGTGTGGGCGCTCGAGGCGTACGGCGCGGCATACACCCTGCAGGAGCTGCTGACGATCAAGTCCGACGACGTCCCCGGACGCGTCAAGGTGTACGAAGCCATCGTCAAGGGCGAGAACATCCCCGACTCGGGCATCCCGGAGTCGTTCAAGGTCCTCCTCAAGGAGATGCAGTCGCTGTGTCTCAACGTCGAGGTCCTGAGCTCGGACGGCACGAGGATCGAGATGAAGGAAAGCGACGAGGAGGTCTTCCGCGCAGCGGAGGAGCTCGGCATCGACCTGAGCCGGCGCGAGCCGTCCAGCGTCGAGGAGGTCTGACGCGAGCTCACGTATGCCGCCGGGCACCGTCCCGGCGCGCGCCGGGACCGTCCGCGGCATACGTGAGCCCCCAGCCCCATCCAGTCAGACCACTTGAGACTTAACGAGAGTTACGAGAGAAGGAACCACGTGCTCGACGTCAACTTCTTCGACGAGCTGCGCATCGGCCTGGCCTCCGCGGAGGACATCCGTGGGTGGAGCCACGGCGAGGTCAAGAAGCCCGAGACCATCAACTACCGCACCCTCAAGCCGGAGAAGGAGGGCCTCTTCTGCGAGCGCATCTTCGGCCCCACCCGGGACTGGGAGTGCAACTGTGGCAAGTACAAGCGCGTCCGCTTCAAGGGCATCATCTGTGAGCGCTGTGGCGTCGAGGTCACGCGCGCCAAGGTGCGCCGCGAGCGGATGGGCCACATCGAGCTCGCCGCCCCCGTCACCCACATCTGGTACTTCAAGGGCGTCCCGTCGCGCCTCGGGTACCTGCTCGACCTCGCCCCGAAGGACCTCGAGAAGGTCATCTACTTCGCGGCCTACATGATCACGCACGTCGACGAGGAGCAGCGCCACCAGGACCTGCCCTCGCTCGAGGCGCAGATCCAGGTCGAGAAGAAGGAGCTCGAGAACCGCCGCGACGCCGAGATCGAGGCGCGTGCGCAGAAGCTCGAGAAGGACATCGCCGAGCTCGAGGCCGAGGGTGCCAAGGGCGACGCGAAGCGCAAGGTCCGTGACTCGGCCGAGCGCGAGATGAACAACATCCGCAAGCGCTCCGAGCAGCAGGTCGAGCGTCTCGAGCAGGTCTGGGACCGCTTCAAGAACCTCAAGGTCCAGGACCTCGAGGGCGACGAGATCCTCTACCGCGAGATGCGCGACCGGTTCGGCCTCTACTTCGAGGGCGGCATGGGCGCGGCGGCGATCCAGAAGCGCCTCGAGTCCTTCGACCTCGAGGCCGAGGCGGACGCGCTGCAGGAGATCATCGCGACCGGCAAGGGCCAGAAGAAGACCCGCGCCATCAAGCGCCTCAAGGTCGTCGCGGCGTTCCAGACCACGACCAACCGCCCGAGCGGCATGGTCCTCGACGCGATCCCGGTCATCCCGCCGGACCTGCGCCCGATGGTCCAGCTCGACGGTGGCCGTTTCGCGACCTCCGACCTGAACGACCTCTACCGTCGCGTCATCAACCGCAACAACCGGCTCAAGCGCCTGCTCGACCTCGGTGCTCCCGAGATCATCGTCAACAACGAGAAGCGGATGCTCCAGGAGGCTGTCGACAGCCTCTTCGACAACGGCCGTCGCGGCCGCCCGGTCACGGGCCCCGGCAACCGTCCGCTCAAGTCGCTGTCCGACATGCTCAAGGGCAAGCAGGGCCGGTTCCGCCAGAACCTGCTCGGCAAGCGCGTCGACTACTCCGGCCGTTCGGTCATCGTCGTCGGCCCGCAGCTCAAGCTGCACCAGTGCGGCCTGCCCAAGCAGATGGCGCTCGAGCTGTTCAAGCCGTTCGTGATGAAGCGTCTGGTCGACCTCGACCACGCGCAGAACATCAAGTCGGCCAAGCGCATGGTCGAGCGGGCCCGCCCGGTCGTGTGGGACGTGCTCGAAGAGGTCATCACCGAGCACCCGGTGCTGCTCAACCGTGCTCCCACGCTGCACCGTCTCGGCATCCAGGCGTTCGAGCCGCAGCTCGTCGAGGGCAAGGCCATCCAGATCCACCCGCTCGTCTGCTCGGCCTTCAACGCCGACTTCGACGGTGACCAGATGGCCGTCCACGTGCCGCTGTCGGCGGAGGCGCAGGCCGAGGCCCGCATTCTCATGCTGTCGAGCAACAACATCCTCAAGCCGGCCGACGGTCGCCCCGTGACCATGCCGACGCAGGACATGATCACCGGCATCTTCCACCTGACCGACGAGGTCGACGGTGGCGGCGCCGGCGCCGGACGTGCGTTCACCTCGCCCGCCGAGGCGCGGATGGCGTTCGACCGTGGCGAGATCCAGCTCGGCTCCAAGGTGCGGATCCGTCTGACGGACCTCGTCCCCCCGGCCGGCGTCGAGCTGCCCGAGGGCCTCGACGTGGGTCCCGAAGGCCTCGTGCCGGCGATCACGCTCGACACGACGCTCGGCCGCGCGCTGTTCAACGACACGCTGCCGGTGGACTACCCGTTCGAGAACCGTGCCGTCGACCGCAAGCGGCTCTCGGCCATCGTCAACGACCTCGCCGAGCGCTACAGCAAGGTGCAGGTCGCCGCGTCCCTCGACGCCCTGAAGGAGGCCGGCTTCTACTGGTCGACCCGCTCGGGCTGCACCGTGTCGATCTCCGACGTCACGACGCCGGACAACAAGTCCGACATCCTCGAGGGCTACGAGACCAAGGCCGCCAAGGTCCAGACCCAGTACGAGCGTGGTCTCATCACCGACGAGGAGCGCCGCCAGGAGCTCGTCGAGATCTGGACGCAGGCCTCCAACCAGGTCGCCAAGGAGATGGAGTCCAACTTCCCGCGCACGAACCCCATCTACCGGATGGTGTCCTCGGGTGCTGGTGGTAACTGGTTCCAGATCCGTCAGATCGCCGGCATGCGTGGCCTCATGGCCAACCCGAAGGGCGAGATCATCCCGCGTCCGATCAAGGCGAACTTCCGTGAGGGCCTCACGGTGCTCGAGTTCTTCATCTCGACGCACGGTGCCCGCAAGGGTCTGGCCGACACCGCTCTGCGGACGGCCGACTCGGGTTACCTCACGCGTCGTCTCGTCGACGTGTCGCAGGACGTCATCATCCGTGAGGACGACTGTGGCACCGAGCGCGGCCTGACGCTGCCGATCGCCACGGTCAACGAGACCACCGGCACGCGCAGCCTCTCCGAGGTCGTCGAGGCGTCGGTGTACGCCCGCACCCTCGCGGAGGACGTGACGGACCAGGACGGCACGGTGCTGGCCAACGCGGGCATCGACGTCGGCGACGTCGTCATCAGTGCCCTGTTCGAGTCCGGCATCGACCAGATCAAGGTCCGCTCGGTCCTGACCTGTGACAGCCGGGTCGGCACGTGTGCCGCCTGCTACGGCCGTTCGCTCGCGACCGGCAAGCTCGTCGACATCGGTGAGGCCGTGGGCATCATCGCGGCGCAGTCGATCGGTGAGCCGGGCACGCAGCTGACGATGCGTACCTTCCACACCGGTGGCGCCGCGGCGGCCGACGACATCACGCAGGGTCTGCCGCGTGTCGTCGAGCTCTTCGAGGCGCGCACGCCCAAGGGTGTCGCCCCGATCGCCGAGGCCACCGGCCGGGTCGAGATCGAGGACACCGACAAGGCGCGCCGCATCCTGCTCACGCCGGACGACGGTTCCGAGCAGCACGCCTACCCGGTCAGCAAGCGCTCGCGCCTGCTGGTCCAGGACGGTGACCACGTCGAGGTCGGCACCAAGCTGATCCAGGGCGCGATCGACCCGAAGCAGGTGCTTCGTATCCTCGGCCCGCGGGCCGCGCAGAAGCACCTCGTCGACGAGGTCCAGCACGTCTACCGCCAGCAGGGTGTGTCGATCCACGACAAGCACATCGAGGTCATCGTGCGCCAGATGCTGCGTCGCGTGACGATCATCGAGTCCGGCGACGCGGACCTGCTCCCGGGCGAGCTCGCCGAGCGTGGCCGCTTCGAGGAGGAGAACCGCAAGGCGATCGCCGAGGGCGGCCGCCCGGCCTCGGGTCGCCCCGAGCTCATGGGCATCACCAAGGCCTCGCTCGCGACCGAGTCGTGGCTGTCGGCCGCGTCCTTCCAGGAGACGACCCGCGTGCTCACGCAGGCCGCCATGGAGGCCAAGTCCGACCCGCTGCTCGGCCTCAAGGAGAACGTCATCCTCGGAAAGCTCATCCCTGCCGGCACGGGCCTGCCCCGCTACCGGAACATCAAGGTGGAGCCGACCGAGGAGGCCAAGGCCGCGATGTACTCGCTGCCGAACTACGACGCGTACGACTACGCCGGGTTCGGTTCGGGCTCCGGCGAGGCGATCCGCCTCGACGACGAGGCCCTCGGTCTCGACAAGTTCTGACCGGTCCGGGCCGCTCGGTTCCACCGGGCGGCCGGACGGCCAGCACCACATAGGTATGCCGCTGGGCCGGCTCCCACATCCGGGAGCCGGCCCAGCGGCATACTCCGCCGAGGCATCGGCACCCGGCACCGTCAAGGATCGCGGGATGGTCGGCTGGTTCCGGTGGTGATCACCCCCAGAACCAGCAGACCAACCAGCAGACCAACCAGCAGACCAACCGACAGGGCTACGGCCGGAACAGGGGCGACGTTGAGGCGGGAGGGTTCCGGCGCGCCGGGGTCGACGGCCTCTATAAGGTTGAGGCCATGACCGAGCCCACGGCAGCCACCCCGAACGCGCCCGAGTCCGCACCTGAGTCCGCACCTGAGTCCGCACCTGAGTCGGCACCAGAGTCGGCGGCGCCGGCGCCCGTCACGCCGGCGCCCGTCATGCCGGCGCCCGTCACGCCGGCGCCCGTCACCGCCGGGTCCGCGGCGCCGACCGATGACGCTCCCGCGGAGACGCAGCCGGCGCCCACGATCATCGTGCTGACCGAGGAGGCGCTCAAGCCGGTCGACGTCGACAAGATCGTGGCGCTGCACAAGGACGAGGAGCCGACCTACCGGGTGCTCGTCCCGGCCGACACGGAGCGCAACCTGCTCTCGACGTTCCTGGACCACCTCAGCCTGTTCGAGATGCGCGAGGCGCTGGACTCGCTACGCCCGATCGACCGCGGCGAGGCGCACGCCGACGCCGACACGGCGCTCGCGGCGACGCTGTCGGAGTTCGCCCGGCACGAGGTCGCCGCGACGGGCGAGATCACCGCCGACGACCCGGTGCCGACCCTCGTCGAAGAGGTCGCCCGGCTCAAGGCGACCGAGGTCGTCATCGTCACCGAGCCTCACGCGGTCGAGGACACCTTCCACCGGGACTGGGCATCGCGGGCCCGCGACGAGCTCGGCCTGCCCGTGCTGCACATGTATGCCGGGGACTGGCGTCTGGGCTGACCAGCGGAACCACGGGCAGAACCACGGGAAGATTCGCGGCCGGCCGGCCGTTGTACGACAGGCGTGACGGTGGCGGCTGCGGTCCGCGACCACGGTCGAGGGTGCACGGCGATCCCGTGTACCGATTTGGTCGCCGTCCACGCCCCCGGTACGCTTGAACACTGTGTCTGAGGCATGTCCTCAGTCATGCGCGATGACGGCCCCGGTGCCCTGTCCGCCAGCACGGCCTGACGCGACATCACTGAGGTCCAGAGCGAACCTCTCGCCGGGCAACCCGTTCCCTTCGATCGACCTCGTCGGTCGCCGGTTCGGGGAGTGCAGGGGAGAGAACCGGATTTCTCGACCGCGGGGACACACCCGACCTCGGGGGTCGAGAAGCCGAACAGCCAAGGAGTCGTCCACCGGACGGCCGACCACAGCAACGTAACGGAGTCACCAGGTTGCCTACCATCAACCAGCTGGTCCGCAAGGGCCGCCAGGACAAGGCCAGCAAGGCCAAGACCCCGGCGCTCAAGGGCTCGCCCCAGCGCCGCGGTGTGTGCACGCGTGTGTACACCACCACCCCCAAGAAGCCGAACTCTGCCCTTCGCAAGGTCGCCCGTGTGCGCCTCTCGAGCGGCATCGAGGTCACCGCGTACATCCCGGGCGTCGGCCACAACCTGCAGGAGCACTCGATCGTGCTCGTGCGTGGCGGTCGAGTGAAGGACCTCCCCGGTGTCCGCTACAAGATCGTCCGCGGCACGCTCGACACCCAGGGCGTGAAGAACCGCAAGCAGGCCCGTAGCCGCTACGGCGCGAAGAAGGAGAAGAGCTGATGCCTCGCAAGGGACCCGCTCCGAAGCGTCCGCTCGTCGTCGACCCGGTCTACAGCAGCCCGCTCGTCACGCAGCTCGTCAACAAGATCCTCCTGGACGGCAAGAAGTCGATCGCCGAGACCATCGTCTACGGCGCCCTCGAGGGCTGCCGCCAGAAGACCGGCACCGACCCCGTCGCCACGCTCAAGCGCGCGCTCGACAACGTCAAGCCGGCCATGGAGGTCAAGTCCCGTCGAGTCGGTGGCGCCACCTACCAGGTGCCGATCGAGGTCAAGCCGGGCCGCAGCACGACGCTCGCCCTGCGCTGGCTCGTCGGCTACTCGCGCCAGCGTCGTGAGAAGACCATGACCGAGCGCCTCATGAACGAGATCCTCGACGCCTCCAACGGCCTCGGTGCCGCGGTGAAGCGTCGCGAGGACACCCACAAGATGGCCGAGTCCAACAAGGCCTTCGCGCACTACCGCTGGTGACAGCGGCGCCCGGCGGTATGCCGTGAGCCCGCTTCACGGCATACCGCCCGGGCAGTGCCCGCCACCGCGCGCATCGAGCGTGCCCGGCGAGCCCCCAACGATTTCCACGCTAACGAATGAGACGAGACAACTGACGTGGCACTTGACGTCCTGACGGACCTGAAGAAGGTCCGCAACATCGGCATCATGGCGCACATCGACGCTGGCAAGACCACGACGACTGAGCGCGTCCTCTTCTACACCGGTGTCAACCACAAGATCGGTGAGACGCACGACGGTGCGTCGACGACCGACTGGATGGAGCAGGAGAAGGAGCGGGGGATCACCATCACCTCCGCCGCTGTCACCTGCTTCTGGGAGGGCACCCAGATCAACATCATCGACACGCCCGGTCACGTCGACTTCACGGTCGAGGTCGAGCGGTCGCTGCGCGTCCTCGACGGCGCCGTCGCGGTGTTCGACGGCAAGGAGGGTGTCGAGCCCCAGTCCGAGACGGTGTGGCGCCAGGCCGACAAGTACAACGTGCCCCGCATCGCGTTCGTCAACAAGATGGACAAGCTCGGCGCGGACTTCTACTTCACCGTGCAGACGATCAAGGACCGCCTCGGCGCGGAGCCGCTCGTGCTCCAGCTGCCGATCGGTGCCGAGAACGACTTCGTCGGTGTCGTCGACCTGATCCACCGCCGCGCCCTGGTGTGGCCCGGCGACGCCAAGGGTGATGTCACCATGGGCGCCAAGTACGAGATCCAGGACATCCCCGAGGACATGCTCGAGCAGGTGGAGGAGTACCGCCAGCACCTCGTCGAGCGCGTCGCGGAGTCCGACGACGACCTCATGGAGAAGTACCTCGGCGGTGAGGAGCTCACACCCGAGGAGATCAAGGCCGGCATCCGCCAGCTCACGGTCACCTCCGAGCTCTACCCCGTGATCTGCGGCTCCGCGTTCAAGAACCGCGGTGTCCAGCCGATGCTCGACGCCGTCGTCGACTACCTCCCGTCCCCGGTCGACGTGCCGCCGATGGTCGGCCACAAGCCGGGCGACGAGTCGGTCGAGATGACGCGTGAGCCGAGCAAGGACGCCCCGTTCTCGGCGCTGGCCTTCAAGGTCGCCGCGCACCCGTTCTTCGGCACGCTCACCTTCATCCGGGTCTACTCCGGCCGCATCGCCGCGGGCTCGCAGGTCGTCAACACGACCAAGGGCAAGAAGGAGCGCATCGGCAAGCTGTTCCAGATGCACGCCAACAAGGAGAACCCGGTCGAGGAGGCGCTCGCCGGTCACATCTACGCGGCCATCGGCCTCAAGGACACGACCACGGGCGACACGCTGTCCGACCCGAGCGAGCAGATCGTCCTCGAGTCGATGACGTTCCCCGAGCCGGTCATCCAGGTCGCCATCGAGCCCAAGACCAAGGGCGACCAGGAGAAGCTGTCGACGGCCATCCAGAAGCTCTCCGCCGAGGACCCGACCTTCCAGGTCCACCTCGACGAGGACACCGGCCAGACGATCATCGCCGGCATGGGTGAGCTGCACCTCGACATCCTCGTCGACCGGATGAAGCGCGAGTTCAAGGTCGAGGCCAACGTCGGCAAGCCGCAGGTCGCGTACCGCGAGACGATCCGTCGCTCGGTCGAGAAGTACGACTACACGCACAAGAAGCAGACCGGTGGTTCCGGCCAGTTCGCGAAGGTCCAGGTGACCTTCGAGCCGCTGGGCGAGACCGAGGACGGCTCGATGTACGAGTTCGTCAACGCTGTCACCGGTGGCCGCGTGCCGCGTGAGTACATCCCGTCGGTCGACGCCGGCATCCAGGACGCGATGCAGTACGGCGTGCTCGCGGGCTACCCGCTCGTCGGCATCAAGGCAACGCTCGTCGACGGTGGCTACCACGACGTCGACTCGTCCGAGATGGCGTTCAAGATCGCCGGCTCGATGGTCCTCAAGGAGGCCATCCGCAAGGCGGACCCCGTGCTCCTCGAGCCGATGATGGCCGTCGAGGTGCGCACGCCCGAGGACTACATGGGTGACGTCATCGGCGACATCAACTCCCGCCGTGGCCAGATCCAGGGCATGGAGGACATCAGTGGTGCCAAGGTCGTTCGCGGCCTCGTCCCCCTGTCCGAGATGTTCGGCTACGTCGGCGACCTGCGCTCCAAGACGCAGGGCCGCGCGAGCTTCTCCATGGAGTTCGACTCCTACGCAGAGGTCCCCAAGGCTGTCGCCGAGGAGATCATCAAGAAGACCCGCGGAGAGTGACCTCGGGAGCCACCTGACGGCATCCCGTAGTCTCTGTTCTCGGAATCCAACCCAACAGCGCCCCGTCCTGCCCTGGTCGTACGGCGTAACACAGAAGTCCTGAGGAGGACACACAGTGGCGAAGGCAAAGTTCGAGCGGACCAAGCCGCACGTCAACATCGGCACGATCGGTCACATCGACCACGGCAAGACGACGCTGACGGCTGCGATCTCCAAGGTCCTGCACGACAAGTACCCCAACCTGAACCCCCAGTTCGCGTTCGAGGACATCGACAAGGCTCCTGAGGAGCGTCAGCGCGGCATCACGATCTCGATCGCTCACATCGAGTACCAGACCGAGACGCGTCACTACGCGCACGTCGACTGCCCGGGTCACGCCGACTACGTCAAGAACATGATCACCGGTGCTGCCCAGATGGACGGCGCGATCCTCGTGGTCGCCGCCACCGACGGCCCGATGCCGCAGACGAAGGAGCACGTGCTCCTGGCTCGCCAGGTCGGCGTGCCCTACATCGTCGTGGCGCTCAACAAGGCCGACATGGTCGACGACGAGGAGATCCTCGAGCTCGTCGAGATGGAGGTCCGTGAGCTCCTGTCGCAGTACGAGTTCCCGGGCGACGACCTGCCGGTCGTCAAGGTCTCGGCGCTCAAGGCGCTCGAGGGCGACGCCGAGTGGGGCCAGTCGGTCCTCGACCTCATGGACGCCGTCGACAACTCCATCCCGGAGCCCGAGCGTGACGTCGACAAGCCGTTCCTGATGCCGATCGAGGACGTCTTCACGATCACGGGTCGTGGCACGGTCGTCACCGGTCGTATCGAGCGCGGTGTCCTCAAGGTCAACGAGGAGGTCGAGATCGTCGGCATCCACACCGGCCCGCCGGCCAAGACCACCGTCACCGGTGTCGAGATGTTCCGCAAGCTCCTCGACGAGGGTCGCGCCGGTGAGAACGTCGGCCTGCTTCTTCGTGGCACCAAGCGCGAGGACGTCGAGCGTGGCCAGGTCGTCGTGAAGCCGGGCTCGATCACCCCGCACACGGACTTCGAGGCGCAGGTCTACATCCTGTCCAAGGACGAGGGCGGCCGTCACACGCCGTTCTACGACAACTACCGCCCGCAGTTCTACTTCCGTACCACGGACGTGACGGGTGTCGTGCACCTGCCCGAGGGCACCGAGATGGTCATGCCCGGCGACAACACCGACATGAAGGTCGAGCTCATCCAGCCGATCGCCATGGAGGAGGGCCTCAAGTTCGCCATCCGCGAGGGTGGCCGCACGGTCGGCGCCGGCCGCGTCACCAAGATCCTCAAGTGATCTGACGCTGCACCAGCAGTAGATCTCCGGCAGGGCCCGGACCGCTTCGGCGGTCCGGGCCCTGTCTTTTCCCGGATTGCGCTGGTCGCGTCCGCGGGCGGGCACCGTGGATCGCGGCGTGGAGCGTCGGCGCCGTTCCAGCCTCACGCCGAGGCTGTATGCCGGGTGGCCGCCTCCGATGCCGCTCCCCACAGCGCCCGCCCGCTCCCTGATCGAGGGGCAGGGCGGTCAGGGGGTGCGGTCGAGCCGGGCGAGGGCGGGGCGAAGGGCGGAGATGGTCTCGACGGTGATCGGGTCCAGGACGAGCTGGACGTGGGTCGCGCCGGCCTGCGCCATGGCCTCGAGGTGCTCGGCGATCGCACCTGGCTCGCCGGGCACGGGGGAGACCGATGCGGCATACTCCGAGTCGCCCATGACCCGGCCCGCGCCGCCCTCGAACTGCACGAAGACGGCCGCCGTCGCGGCGACCTCGCCCTCGGCCCGGCCCGCCTCGAGAGCCGCGGCGTCCACGCGGGCCTTGAGACGAGCGAACTCGGCGGGGGAGTTGTCGTAGTCGCTCCACCACGTGTTCCACAGGTCGACGTGAGGCAGGCCGATGCGCATCATCCGCGGCCCGGTCGAGCCGAGCATCAGCGGCGGACCGCCGGGACGGGCCGACCCCGGGTCGAGCACGCAGTCGTCGACGTCGTAGTACCGGCCGTGGAAGTCGACCCGACCCTCGCGCAGCAGGCGCCGGATGACCGTGAACGCCTCCTCGAAGCGCCCGACCCGGTTGTCGAAGGGGAAGCCGTATGCCCTGTACTCCCGCGCGTTCCAGCCCGCGCCGAGGCCCAGGACGAGCCGTCCGCCGGAGATCGCGTCGACGGTCGCGGCCATCTTCGCCAGCATCGCGGGGGTGTGGAAGCTCGTCGAGGCGACGAACGGTCCGAGCTCTACGCGCTCCGTGACTGCGGCGAGGGCCGCCAGCGAGGTCCAGGCCTCCCACGGGCCACGGGCCACCCCACCAGGCAGGTCGTAGAGCAGGTGGTCGCCGAGCCAGAGCGAGTCCAGGCCGACATCCTCGGCAGTGCGGGCCATCGTGACCAGCTCGGGCCACTCGACCCGCCTCTCGACCTCGGGCAGCTGCACACCGACCCGAAGCGGGCGGCTCATCGGACGGCATACGGGACGGGGCACATGCCCGCCATCCTGCCAGCGCGCCCGGACTGCGGGTGGCCGGTCGCGCGGATACGCCGACCAGGGAGCCGAGGTCGTGCTGAAGGCCGTGCGGACCAGCTGACCCGGCCGTGTATGGCCCGACCGGGCCGGTAGGTAGGGTCGGGAACCATGCCGCACTCCTTCGACACCGACACCGAGGCCCAGGGTCTGATCGACTTCGTCGATGCGTCGCCCACGCCGTTCCACGCCTGCGAGCAGGCTGCCGCCCGGCTCGCCGAGGCCGGCTTCACGGAGGTCGTCGAGACCGAGCCCTGGCCAACGGGTCCGGGGCGCCACTGGCTGGTCCGGGGCGGCTCCCTGGTCGCCTGGGACACCACGGGTGCGCAGGCGGCCGGCGCCGGCCCGGCGGCCGGGTTCCGGGTCGTGGGCGCGCACACGGACAGCCCGAACCTCCGGCTGAAGCCGCACGCCGACCACGTCAAGGCCGGGTGGCAGATGCTGGCCGTCGAGCCGTACGGCGGGCTCATCCTCAACTCGTGGCTCGACCGTGACCTCGGCCTCGCCGGCCGCGTGGCGGTGCGCACCGCCGACGGTGTGGACACCCGCACGTTCCACGACCGCCAGCCGATCCTGCGGGTCGCCCAGCTCGCGATCCACCTCGACCGCAGCCAGAACGACGAGCTCACGCTGAACCGCCAGCAGCACATGGTCCCCCTGTGGGGCGTGGGCGACGAGCCGGGCGACGTCGTCCGATACCTCGCCGAACAGGTCGGGGTCGACCACGAGGACGTCCTGTCCTGGGACGTCATGACCCACCCGACCCAGCCCTCGGCCCGGATCGGTCGCGAGCGCGACCTCATCGCCGCGCCACGCCTGGACAACCTCGCCACCTCGTATGCCGGGGTGCGGGCGATGGTCGACGCCGTATCGCAGGGGTCCCGGCTTCCTCACGTCCCCGTCCTCGTGCTCTTCGACCACGAGGAGATCGGCAGCACGTCCGAGCGGGGCGCGACCTCGACGCTGCTGCCCGCGGTGCTCGAACGGATCGTCCTGGCCGGCGGCGGCACGCGCGACGACTACTGGCGGGCGCTCGCCGCGACCGTCATCGCCTCCGGCGACATGGGCCACGCGACCCACCCCAACTACGCTGACCGGCACGAGCCGCTGCACCAGATCGCGGTCAACGCCGGGCCGGTGCTCAAGGTCAACACGAACCTGCGGTACGCGACCGACTCGGTCGGCGCCGCGGCATTCCGCCTCGCCTGCGAGCAGGCCGGGGTGCCCATGCAGACGTTCGTCTCGCGCAGCGACCTGCCGTGCGGCTCGACGGTCGGCCCGGTCACCTCGTCGCTGACGGGCGCGACGACCGTCGACTTCGGCGCCGCGGCGCTGTCCATGCACAGCGCGCGCGAGCTGATGGGCGCGAAGGACCCCGCGATGTATGCCGCTGCACTGGCGGCCTTCCTCGCCCCCGCCTGAGTGCCAGCTGAGCATGTGGCGAAGCGGCCACTCGACCCGTTCAGGTGCCTCCCTTTGAGACTCGAGTGGCCGCTGCGCCCCACGGGTCACACGCCGTGGTGTGATGGCGCGGCCACTCGACGGGGTTGGGTGTGATGGCGCGGCCACTCGACGGGGTTGGGTGTGATGGCGCGGCCACTCGACGTGGTCACCTGGCCCCCCTTTGTGACTCGAGTGGGCGCTTTGTCCCACGTGTCACTGGTCGTGGCAGGATGGGGTGCGTGAGCGAGCATCGTCTCGACGTGCCGCACCGGCCCACCCTCGTCTACGACGCGGACTGCGGGTTCTGCACGAGGAGCGCCGAGTTCGCCAAGCGCTGGGTGGACCGCCGGGACCGGTTCGACGTGCGCCCCTTCCAGGAGCTGGACCTGGCCGCGGTCGGCCTCTCGCGCGAGGACTGCGACGATGCCGCCCAGTTCGTCACCGCCGAGGGCTCGATCCGCTCCGGACACCGGGCCATCGCGACGGCCGCAACCCACGGCGCACCGCCCTGGCGGCCGGTCGGCTACCTGCTCCTCGCCCCCGGGGTGTCGCGGGTCGCGGCGCGGGCGTACCACTGGGTTGCCGAGCACCGGTACCAGCTGCCCGGCGGCACGGCCGCGTGCGCGAGGCCACCGGAAGAACACCGTCACTGACCGACGAACCGGACCGGACGGCATACTGGCGGGGTGGGCGGCCGAGCGCCCCGGGACCGAAGGCCGGGTGCGTCCGGACCCGACCGCGCCACGCCATGAGACCTGGCCTGCGACGACGAGGTCCCTCGATTTGATAGTGCGGCGTGCGCTCTGGCACACTTGTCGGGTTGCTTGACGCGCGTCGCTGACCCATGTCGGCGTCGCCGCCCCTTGAGAGCCTCCTGACGGGGACTCGCCCGGACTCCTTTGTGAGGCCCGAGGGAAGCGCAAGCCACCCGGTTCGGCCGGGCTTTCCACCACGAGGGTCTGCACTCCGGTGCGCGACTTTCACCGCGGAGCGGGCGCGACACGCCCGACCTCGGGGGTCGGAGAGCCAAGGGAACCGGCAGTCAGAAGCGAGAGAGAGACGTTACTTCAGATGGCGGGACAGAAGATCCGCATCCGGCTGAAGTCGTACGACCACGAGGTCATCGACAACTCGGCCCGGAAGATCGTTGACACAGTCACGCGCGCTGGCGCCACCGTGGTGGGCCCCGTCCCGCTGCCGACGGAGAAGAACGTCTTCGTCGTCATCCGGTCGCCGCACAAGTACAAGGACAGCCGCGAGCACTTCGAGATGCGCACGCACAAGCGCCTCATCGACATCATCGACCCGACGCCCAAGGCCGTCGACTCGCTGATGCGTCTCGACCTGCCGGCGGACGTCAACATCGAGATCAAGCTCTGAGGCGGTTGGTACTGATGACGACTGTTGCAGAGAAGACCATCAAGGGCCTGCTCGGCGAGAAGCTCGGCATGACCCAGGTGTGGGACGCCGACAACCGTCTCGTCCCCGTGACCGTGGTGAAGGCCGGCCCCTGCGTCGTGACGCAGGTCCGCAACGGCGACGCCGACGGCTACGACGCGGTCCAGATCGCCTTCGGCGCGATCGACCCGCGCAAGGTCAACAAGCCGATGACGGGCCACTTCGAGAAGGCCGGCGTCACGCCGCGCCGTCACCTCGTCGAGCTGCGCACCGCCGACGCCGGCGACTACACCCTCGGCCAGGAGATCACCGCCGAGGCGTTCGAGGCCGGCCAGCGCGTCGACGCCACGGGCACGACCAAGGGCAAGGGCTTCGCGGGTGTCATGAAGCGCCACGGCTTCCACGGCGTCTCCTCCTCGCACGGTGCCCACCGCAACCACCGCAAGCCGGGCTCCATCGGTGGCTGCTCCACGCCGGGCCGTGTCTTCAAGGGCATGCGCATGGCGGGCCGCATGGGCGGCGTGCGCCAGACCACCCAGAACCTCACGATTCACGCCGTTGACGCCGAGAAGGGCCTGCTGCTCATCAAGGGTGCCGTTCCCGGCCCCCGTGGCGGCATCGTCCTGATCCGCACGGCCGCGAAGGGTGCATGAGAGACATGGCAACCAAGACTCCGAACCTTCCCGCCGAGATCTTCGACGTCCAGACGAACGTCCCGCTGATCCACCAGGTGGTCGTCGCGCAGCTCGCGGCGGCCCGCCAGGGCACGCACGCGACGAAGACGCGCGGCGAGGTGCGCGGCGGTGGGCGCAAGCCGTACCGCCAGAAGGGCACCGGCCGCGCCCGTCAGGGCTCGACCCGCGCTCCGCAGTTCGCCGGCGGTGGCGTCGTCCACGGTCCGCAGCCGCGTGACTACTCGCAGCGCACCCCCAAGAAGATGAAGGCTGCCGCGCTCCGTGGCGCCCTGTCCGACCGGGCCCGCTTCGACCGCATCCACGTCGTCGACTCGATCATCAAGGGCGACGTGCCCTCGACCAAGGAGGCCGCGGCCCTGCTCGCCGGCCTGACCGAGCGTCCGAACCTGCTCGTCGTGCTCGAGCGTGGCGACGCGGTCGCGTTCCAGTCCGTGCGCAACCTCACGAACGTCCACGTCCTGGTCGCAGACCAGCTCAACACATACGACGTTCTCTGCGCCGACGACATCGTCTTCACCCAGGCCGCCCTCGACGCGTTCGTCGCCGGCCCGGTGAAGGCCGACAAGGCCGACAAGGAGAACTCCAAGTGAGCATCCACGCCAAGGACCCCCGCGACATCCTCATCGCACCGGTCGTCTCCGAGAAGTCGTACGGGCTCCTCGACGAGGGCAAGTACACCTTCCTCGTCGACCCCCGTGCGAACAAGACGGAGATCAAGATCGCGATCGAGCAGATCTTCGACGTCAAGGTCGACAAGGTCCACACCCTGAACCGCCAGGGCAAGAGCCGCCGCACCCGTTTCGGCATCGGCAAGCGCAAGGACACCAAGCGCGCGATCGTCTCCCTCCGCGAGGGCTCGATCGACATCTTCGGTGCGGGCGCCTGAGACCGACGGATCATAAGGACTTAGAACATGGGTATCCGTAAGTACAAGCCGACCACGCCGGGCCGTCGTGGCTCGTCGGTCGCCGACTTCGTCGAGATCACGCGTTCCACCCCGGAGAAGTCGCTCGTTCGCCCCCTGGCGAAGACCGGTGGTCGCAACAACGCCGGCCGCATCACGACGCGTCACATCGGTGGTGGCCACAAGCGCGCCTACCGCGTCATCGACTTCCGTCGCCACGACAAGGACGGCGTGCCGGCCAAGGTCGCTCACATCGAGTACGACCCGAACCGCACCGCGCGCATCGCGCTCGTCCAGTACGCCGACGGCGAGAAGCGCTACATCCTCGCGCCGAACCGCCTCAAGCAGGGCGACCCGATCGAGAACGGTCCCGGCGCCGACATCAAGCCGGGCAACTCGCTCCCGCTGCGCAACATCCCGGTCGGTACGGTCGTGCACGCGATCGAGCTCAAGCCGGGTGGCGGCGCGAAGATCGCCCGCTCCGCGGGCGCGCGTGTCCAGCTCGTCGCCAAGGACGGCCCCTACGCCCAGCTGCGTATGCCGTCCGGTGAGATCCGCAACGTCGACGCGCGCTGCCGCGCGACCGTCGGCGAGGTCGGCAACGCCGAGCAGAGCAACATCAACTGGGGCAAGGCCGGCCGCATGCGGTGGAAGGGCAAGCGCCCGACCGTCCGTGGTGTGGCGATGAACCCGGTCGACCACCCGCATGGTGGTGGCGAGGGCAAGACGTCCGGTGGACGTCACCCGGTCAGCCCGTGGGGTCAGGCCGAGGGCCGGACCCGCAAGGGACACAAGGAAAGCGACAAGCTCATCGTGCGTCGCCGTCGTACTGGCAAGAAGCGCTGATAAGGAGCCTTTGGAATGCCTCGTAGCCTGAAGAAGGGCCCCTTCATCGACGACCACCTTCAGAAGAAGGTGGACGCCCAGAACGAAGCGGGCACCAAGAACGTCATCAAGACCTGGTCGCGTCGTTCGGTCATCAGCCCGGACATGCTCGGCCACACCTTCGCCGTGCACGACGGCCGCAAGCACGTCCCGGTGTTCGTCACCGAGTCGATGGTGGGCCACAAGCTCGGCGAGTTCGCGCCGACCCGCACGTTCAAGGGTCACGTGAAGGACGACAAGAAGGGTCGTCGTCGCTGATGTCGAACGCAACCACCTCACCAGAGGGCAAGGAAGTCATGGAAGCCAAGGCCTCGGCGCGTCACGTCCGAGTCAGCCCGCAGAAGGCTCGCCGTGTCGTGGAGCTCATCCGCGGCAAGGCCGCCACCGACGCGGTCACCGTGCTCACGTTCGCGCCGCAGTCGGCTTCGGACCCGGTCAAGAAGGTGCTCGAGAGCGCCATCGCCAACGCCCGGTTCAAGGCCGACCGTGAGTCGGTCGCGTTCGACGAGCGCAACCTCGTCGTCACGGCCGCCTTCGTCGACGAGGGCCCGACCATGAAGCGTTTCCGTCCGCGCGCCCAGGGCCGCGCCGGTCGCATCAACAAGCGCACGAGCCACATCACCGTGGTCGTGACGCAGCCCGAGTCCGCAAGCAACAGCAAGAAGGGAGCCCGCTGATGGGTCAGAAGGTCAACCCCACCGGCTTCCGTCTGGGCATCACCACCGACCACAAGAGCCGCTGGTTCGCCGACTCCACCAAGCAGGGTCAGCGCTACCGCGACTACGTGAAGGAAGACGTCGCCATCCGCCGCCTCATGGAGACGGGCATGGAGCGCGCCGGCATCGCCAAGGTGGACATCGAGCGCACGCGTGACCGCGTCCGCGTCGACATCCACACCGCGCGGCCCGGCATCGTCATCGGCCGCCGCGGCGCCGAGGCCGACCGCATCCGTGGCGAGCTCGAGAAGCTCACGGGCAAGCAGGTCCAGCTGAACATCCTCGAGGTCAAGAACCCGGAGATCGACGCGCAGCTGGTCGCCCAGGGCATCGCCGAGCAGCTCTCGGCACGTGTCTCCTTCCGTCGCGCGATGCGCAAGGGCATGCAGTCGGCCCAGCGCGCCGGCGCCAAGGGCATCCGCGTGCAGGTCTCCGGCCGCCTCAACGGCGCCGAGATGAGCCGCACCGAGTTCTACCGCGAGGGTCGCGTCCCGCTGCACACGCTGCGCGCCTACATCGACTACGGCTTCTACGAGGCCCGCACGACGTTCGGCCGCATCGGCGTCAAGGTGTGGATCTACAAGGGTGACCTGACGGCCAAGGAGCTCGCGGCCCAGCAGGCCGCCGCCCCGCGCCCGTCGCGTGGCCCGCGTCGTGACGGCGCCGACCGCCCGAACCGCGCTCGCCGCGGTGACCGCACCGAGAACGCCGGCGCGCCGGCTGTGACCGACACCGCTGCTACGGAGGCCCCGGCCGCCGCCAGCACCGAGAATGAGCAGGCCTGACCCATGTTGATTCCCCGCCGAGTCAAGCACCGCAAGCAGCACCACCCGGGTCGCTCGGGCGCTGCCAAGGGTGGCACGAAGATCGCCTTCGGTGAGTACGGCATCCAGGCTCTCGAGCCGGCCTACGTCACCAACCGTCAGATCGAGTCCGCTCGTATCGCGATGACCCGCTACATCAAGCGTGGTGGAAAGGTCTGGATCAACATCTACCCGGACCGCCCGCTGACCAAGAAGCCCGCCGAGACCCGCATGGGCTCTGGTAAGGGCTCGCCGGAGTGGTGGATCGCCAACGTCAAGCCGGGCCGGGTCATGTTCGAGCTCTCGGGCGTGTCCGAGCCGGTCGCGCGTGAGGCCATGCGTCTCGCGATGCACAAGCTCCCCATGAAGTGCCGCTTCGTTCAGCGTGAGGGTGGTGACATCTGATGGCAGTCGGAACCAAGGAACTGGCTCCCGACCAGCTGCGTGGTCTTGATGACAACAAGCTGGCGGACGAGCTGAAGAAGGCCAAGGAGGAGCTGTTCAACCTCCGGTTCCAGTCGGCCACCGGTCAGCTGGACAACCACGGCCGCCTGCGCGCCGTCAAGAAGGACATCGCCCGGATCTACACCGAGATGCGCGAGCGCGAGCTCGGCATCGGCTCGGCCCCGGCCGCGCCGAAGGTCGAGGAGAAGTCCGAGAAGGCCGACAAGAAGGCCAAGGCCGAGAAGAAGGCTGACAAGGCCGAGAAGGCCGACAAGGCCGAGAAGAAGGCCAAGAAGGCTGACGACGCCGAGGAGGCCCAGGCATGAGCGAGAAGGACACCGTGAGCGCCGACAGCACCGGCACCACCGCCACCCAGCCCAGCGAGCGCAACTACCGCAAGACCCGTCAGGGCTACGTGGTGAGCGACAAGATGGACAAGACCGTCGTGGTCGAGGTCGAGGACCGCGTCAAGCACGCGCTCTACGGCAAGGTCATCCGTCGCAGCTCCAAGGTCAAGGCGCACGACGAGAAGAACGAGGCCGGCGTCGGCGACCGCGTGCTCATCATGGAGACGCGTCCGCTCTCCGCGACGAAGCACTGGCGCGTCGTCGAGATCCTCGAGAAGGCCAAGTAAGCCAACCCCCATTTCCGTTCGGCAAGGCTTCGCCGAGGGTGAGCCCGTCTCGCCCCCGGCGAAGAACCAGCACGACGACAGGAGTTAGACAGTGATTCAGCAGGAGTCGCGACTGCGCGTCGCCGACAACACCGGTGCCAAGGAGCTCCTTTGCATCCGTGTTCTCGGTGGTTCGGGCCGTCGATACGCCGGCATCGGCGACACCATCGTCGCCACCGTCAAGGACGCGATCCCGGGCGGCAACGTGAAGAAGGGTGACGTCGTCAAGGCCGTCATCGTCCGCACGGTCAAGGAGCGTCGCCGCGCCGACGGTTCCTACATCAAGTTCGACGAGAACGCAGCCGTGATCCTCAAGGCCGATGGCGACCCCCGGGGGACCCGCATCTTCGGTCCGGTGGGCCGCGAGCTGCGCGAGAAGAAGTTCATGAAGATCATCTCGCTCGCGCCGGAGGTGCTGTGAACATGGCCAAGGCGACCACCAAGATGAAGATCAAGAAGGGCGACCTCGTCCAGGTCATCTCGGGCCGCAGCCAGAAGAACGGCGGCGACCGGGGCAAGCAGGGCAAGGTCATCGCGGTCTACCCGGAGACCCAGCGCGTGCTGGTCGAGGGCATCAACCGCGTCACCAAGCACATCAAGGCCGGTGCCACCGCCCGCGGCACCCGCACCGGTGGCCTGACGCACACCGAGGCCGCGATCCACGTGAGCAACGTCGCGATCGTCGACCCGGAGACGAAGAAGCCGACCCGCGTCAAGACGCGTGTCGAGACCGTCGAGCGCAACGGCCGTCAGAAGGCGACGCGCGTGCGCGTCGCCGTGAAGTCGGACAAGGACCTCTGAGATGACTGACACCATCACCAAGCCGCGCCTCAAGCAGCGCTACCAGGACGAGATCAAGGGCGCGCTGCAGGGGCAGTTCGGCTACGACAACGCCATGCAGGTGCCGGGCGTCGTCAAGGTCGTCGTCAACATGGGTGTCGGCGACGCCGCCAAGGACAGCAAGCTCATCGAGGGCGCGGTCCGCGACCTCACGGCGATCACCGGCCAGAAGCCGGTCGTGACCCGGGCTCGCAAGTCGATCGCGCAGTTCAAGCTGCGCGAGGGTATGCCGATCGGCGCGCACACCACGCTCCGCGGCGACCGCATGTGGGAGTTCCTCGACCGTCTCGTGTCGATCGCGCTCCCGCGTATCCGCGACTTCCGCGGCCTCTCGCCCAAGCAGTTCGACGGACGCGGCAACTACACGTTCGGTCTGACCGAGCAGTCGATGTTCCACGAGATCGACCAGGACCGGATCGACCGGGTCCGGGGCATGGACATCACCGTGGTCACCACCGCGACCACCGACGACGAGGGTCGCGCGCTGCTCAAGGCGCTCGGCTTCCCCTTCAAGGAGAACTGACATGGCCAAGACCGCGTTGATCAACAAGGCGAACCGGAAGCCGAAGTTCAAGGTCCGCGCGTACACCCGTTGCCAGAAGTGCGGCCGTCCGCACTCGGTGTACCGCAAGTTCGGCCTCTGCCGCATCTGCCTTCGCGAGATGGCGCACGCGGGAGAGCTGCCGGGCGTGACCAAGAGCTCCTGGTGACCCCAGCCAGCCTGACAAGCCAAGCCAAAGACCAAGCAAACCTCTGACACCGTAGGTCGACCAGTCGGCATACGCCGGCGGCCGCACAGGCCGTGGTCGAAACCCCGGTGAGGAAGGGCAAAGAGCCCACATGACCATGACTGACCCGATTGCGGACATGCTGACCCGTGTGCGGAACGCCAACTCGGCGCACCACGACGCGGTCTCGATGCCGTACTCGAAGCTGAAGAAGAACATCGCCGAGATCCTCCAGGCCGAGGGCTACATCGCCTCCTGGAAGATCGAGGAGGCCGAGGTCGGCCAGACGCTGACCATCGACCTCAAGTACGGCCCGAACCGCGAGCGCTCCATCGCCGGTGTGCGTCGCGTGAGCAAGCCCGGTCTGCGCGTCTACGCCAAGTCGACGAACCTGCCCCGGGTTCTCGGTGGGCTCGGCGTCGCGATCCTGTCGACCTCGAGCGGTCTCCTGACCGACAAGCAGGCACACGAGAAGGGCGTGGGTGGGGAAGTCCTCGCCTACGTCTGGTAAGGAGACGAAACCATGTCGCGAATCGGACGACTCCCCGTCTCCATCCCCTCGGGCGTGGACGTGAAGGTCGAGGGCCAGGACGTCCTGGTCAAGGGCCCGAAGGGCGAGCTCACGCTGACCGTGCCCAGCCCGATCACCGTCGAGGTGGCCGAGGGCACCCTCGAGGTCAAGCGCCCCGACGACGAGCGCGAGTCGCGCTCCCGTCACGGCCTGACCCGCTCGCTCATCAACAACATGGTCCTCGGTGTCACCGAGGGCTACGAGAAGAAGATGGAGATCCACGGCACGGGTTACCGTGTCGCCGCGAAGGGCTCGGACCTCGAGTTCTCGCTCGGATACTCGCATTCCATCCTCGTCAAGGCCGAGGACGGGATCAGCTTCGCGGTCGAGAACCCGACCCGCTTCTCGGTGCAGGGCATCGACAAGCAGCGCGTCGGCGAGGTCGCCGCGAACATCCGCAAGCTGCGCAAGCCCGACCCGTACAAGGGCAAGGGCGTTCGCTACGCGGGCGAGCAGATCCGTCGCAAGGTTGGAAAGGCCGGTAAGTAAGCCATGGCAATGATCATCAAGCGCGGCAAGTCCAAGGCTGCCGCCCGCATCCGTCGCCAGGTGCGCGGTCGCAAGAAGATCGCCGGTACCGCCGCCCGTCCCCGCCTCGTCGTGTCGCGCTCGAGCCGCCACATGTTCGTCCAGGTCGTCGACGACACCATCGGCAAGACGGTGGCGTCCGCCTCGACGATGGAGGCCGACCTGCGTGCGTTCGAGGGTGACAAGACCGCCAAGGCCCGCAGGGTCGGCGAGCTCGTCGCGGCGCGCGCGAAGGAGGCCGGCGTCGAGAGCGTCGTCTTCGACCGTGGTGGCAACAAGTACCACGGCCGCGTCGCAGCCATCGCCGAGGGCGCCCGCGAAGGTGGGCTGTCCCTGTGAGCAAGCACTTCGTGAACGCAATTGTTGAGATGAGGAACATCTGATGCCCGGACAGCAGCGTCGAGGCACCGGCCCCGGTGAGCGCTCCGAGCGCGATCGCAACGAGCGTCAGGACCGCCGCGGCGGTCGTGACAACCGCGAGGGCCGTGACGCCGAGAAGAACCAGTACGTCGAGCGCGTCGTGACCATCAACCGCGTCGCCAAGGTCGTCAAGGGTGGTCGTCGCTTCAGCTTCACCGCCCTGGTGGTCGTCGGCGACGGCGACGGCACCGTGGGTGTCGGCTACGGCAAGGCCAAGGAAGTTCCCGCGGCCATCGCCAAGGGCGTCGAGGAGGCCAAGAAGGGCTTCTTCAAGGTCCCGCGCATCCAGGGGACGATCCCGCACCCGGTGCAGGGTGAGGCCGCCGCTGGTGTCGTCATGCTCCGTCCCGCCGCTCCCGGTACTGGCGTCATCGCCGGTGGCCCGGTGCGTGCGGTCCTGGAGTGCGCCGGCATCCACGACGTCCTGTCCAAGTCGCTGGGTTCGGACAACGCCATCAACATCGTGCACGCGACGGCCCAGGCCCTGCGTGAGCTCGAGCGCCCCGAGTCGGTTGCCGCGCGCCGTGGCAAGTCGCTCGAGGAGGTGGCTCCGGCCGCCATGCTCCGGGCCCGTGCCGCCGGCATCGCCGAGGCCAAGGCTGCCGAGAAGGCCGGTGCGTGATGGCTCGTCTCAAGGTGACCCAGATCCGGTCCGAGATCGGTGGCAAGCAGAACCAGCGTGAGACGCTGCGCAGCCTCGGTCTGAAGCGCATTGGCGACGTCGTCGTCAAGGAGGACCGTCCCGAGATCCGCGGGATGGTCAAGACGGTGACGCACCTCGTCGCCGTCGAGGAGGTTGACTGACCATGGCTGACACGGCCAAGAAGACGGGCGGCGAGTCCGCCCTCAAGGTCCACCACCTGCGGCCCGCCCCCGGAGCCAAGACCCCCAAGACCCGCGTGGGTCGTGGTGAGGGCTCCAAGGGTAAGACCGCCGGTCGCGGCACCAAGGGCACCAAGGCCCGCTACCAGGTCCCGGAGCGCTTCGAGGGTGGCTCGATGCCGCTGCACATGCGCCTGCCGAAGCTCCGCGGCTTCAAGAACCCGTTCCGCACCGAGTACCAGGTCGTGAACCTGGACCGCCTGCAGGTCCTCTTCCCGGAGGGCGGGCAGGTCTCGGTCGAGGACCTCGTCGCCAAGGGGGCCGTCCGTGACGGCTTCCCGGTGAAGGTGCTCGGGACGGGCGAGATCACGGTCAAGGTCGAGGTCGAGGCGCACAAGTTCTCGGCATCGGCCAAGGAGAAGATCGAGGCCGCCGGCGGCTCGGTCACGTCTCTCGACGCCTGACCGACCAGACCAGCGTGACCACCACACATCCCGTGTGAGCAGCGCCCCGGGCGCCTGTCCGCGGACCGACGTGATGTCGGTAACCGCGGGCGGGGAGGTCCGGGGCGCTGTGCCTTTGTTACCCTTCCACGGATTGCATGACTCATGTCGCGCTACGAGCGCGACCCCCAGGAGGACCCAGTGCTCGCCGCCTTCGTACGCGCGTTCCGAACCCCGGACCTGCGCAAGAAGCTGCTCTTCACGCTCGGCATCATCGTGCTGTTCCGACTCGGCTCGCACGTGCCCACGCCGGGCATCAGCTACAGCCTGGTCCAGCAGTGCCTTCAGGCCGGCAAGGCCCAAGGAGGCAGCGACCAGAGCGGGTTCCTCAACCTGGCCAACCTGTTCAGCGGTGGCGCGCTGCTGCAGCTGTCGGTGTTCGCGCTCGGGATCATGCCCTACATCACGGCGAGCATCATCATCCAGCTGCTCACCGTCGTCATCCCGCGCTTCGAGGCACTCAAGCAGGAGGGGCAGTCGGGTCAGACCAAGCTGACCCAATACACGCGCTACCTGACCATCGGCCTCGCGGTGCTCCAGTCGGCGACGCTGGTCACCTTCGCGCGCAACCCGTCCAGCCTCTTCGGCGGCAGCTGCCCGACGATCATGACCGACGACTCGATGGTCACCATCGTCATCATGGTGCTGACCATGACGGCCGGCACCGGCCTCATCATGTGGTTCGGTGAGCTCATCACCGACCGAGGCGTCGGCAACGGCATGTCGCTGCTCATCTTCACCTCCATCGCCGCCGGCTTCCCGGCCTCGCTGTGGGCGATCAAGGAGAACAAGGGCTGGGGCACCTTCCTGCTCATCGTCACCCTCGGCATCTTCGTCATCGCGGCGGTCGTGTTCGTCGAGCAGTCGCAGCGCCGCATCCCGGTGCAGTACGCCAAGCGCATGGTTGGCCGGCGGATGTACGGCGGCACCTCGACGTACATCCCGCTCAAGGTCAACATGGCCGGTGTCATCCCGGTCATCTTCGCCTCGTCGCTGCTGGCGCTGCCGGGTCTCATCGCGCAGTTCAACACGAACGCCTCGGGCAACCCGGGCTGGGTGCAGTGGATCCAGGACAACCTGGTCCGCGGCGACCACCCGGTCTACATGGCGATCTACGTCATGCTCATCCTCTTCTTCACGTTCTTCTACGTGTCGATCACGTTCAACCCGACCGAGGTCGCCGACAACATGAAGAAGTACGGCGGCTTCATCCCGGGTATCCGGGCCGGGCGACCCACGGCCGAGTACCTCAACTACGTCCTGACCCGAATCACCGTGCCGGGTGCCATCTATCTCGCAGCCATCTCCTTGATCCCGCTCGTGGCTCTCGTGCTCGTCGGTGCGAACCAGAACTTCCCCTTCGGCGGAACCTCGATCCTCATCGTCGTCGGTGTGGGCCTCGAGACGGTCAAGCAGATCGAGGCGCAGCTGCAGCAGCGCCACTACGAAGGGTTCCTCCGTTGATGTCACCCCACGAGATCCTCCGCTTCGCTCCGCCTCCCGCGGGGGCCCCGACATGCGCTTGATCATCCTCGGCCCGCCCGGCGCGGGTAAGGGCACCCAGGCGGCACGGATCGCCGAGCGGCTCGGCATCCCCGCCATCTCCACCGGCGACATCTTCCGCGCCAACATCAAGGAGCAGACCGAGCTCGGGCGCCGCGTCCAGGACATCCTCGCCTCGGGCGGCTACGTCCCCGACGAGGTGACCAACGAGATCGTCGAGGACCGCCTCTCGTGGGACGACGCCACGAACGGCTTCCTGCTCGACGGCTACCCGCGCACGTCCGGCCAGGTCGACGCGCTCGATGCCATGCTGGCCCGTCACGACCACGCGCTCGACGCCGTGATCGAGCTCGAGGTCGACGAGGACGCCGTCGTCGAACGGCTGCTCATGCGCGCCGAGACCGAGGGCCGCGCGGACGACACCGAGGACGTCATCCGCGAGCGCCAGGCGATCTACCGCAAGGAGACGGCTCCGCTGGCGGAGCACTACGGGCTGGTCGGCCTGCTGGTCAAGGTCGACGGAATGGGCGCGGTCGACGAGGTCACCGACCGCGTCATCGCGGCGCTGCCGCACCACTGAGCGCCTCGATGTTCGGACGCCGTCGGCTCCAGGGCCGCACCGACGAGCAGCTCCTCCTCATGCGTGAGGCGGGGCTGCTCGTCGGTCGTACCCTCGAGCTGCTGGCCGCGCACGTGCGCCCGGGCGTGACGACCCTGGAGCTCGACGGGCTCGCCGAGGACTTCATCCGCAGCCACGGCGGCATCCCGAACTTCCAGCTGGTCCCCGGGTACCACCACACGCTGTGCACGAGCGTCAACGAGGAGGTCGTCCACGGCATACCCGGTGGGCGTGTCCTCGAGCCAGGCGACGTCGTGTCCATCGACTGCGGGGCCGAGGTGAAGGGCTGGAACGGCGACGCCGCGTTCACGGCGGTCGTCGGCGGCCCGGAGGCCGCCCGGCCCGAGGACCTGGACCTCATCGCGGCGACCGAGCAGAGCCTGTATGCCGGCATCGCCGCCATGCAGGTTGGTGGCCGCCTGTATGCCGTGGGCGACGCCGTCGAGGCAGCGATCGGCGGCGCGGCCACGCGCGACGGCCACACCTACGGCGTGGTCGACGAGTACGTCGGCCACGGCATCGGGCAGCAGATGCACATGGACCCGCAGATCCCCAACTACGCCGTGCGGGAGAACGGGCCGAAGCTCGTCGACGGGTTCACCGGTGCCATCGAGCCGATGGTGACCCTGGGGACGACTCAGACCACGGTCCTCGACGACGACTGGACGGTCGTGACGACCGACGGATCGCGGGCGGCGCACTGGGAGCACTCGGTGGCCGTCCGTGATGGTGGGCTGTGGATCCTCACCGCGATCGACGGCGGTCAGGCGGCGCTGGAAGCCCGCGGCGCGGCATACGCACCGCTGTCGTAGGCACTGTCCCGGCCGCGTTCCCGGCGCTTTCGTGAACCGCTCAGACAACGGGCGAGCGAAGGGGCCCACGCGCCCGGGCCACCGCGTAACGTGCGCTCGTGACCCTTCCTCGCAGCCACCCCTCCGCGCAGGGTGTCGACGCCCGCGGCCTCCTTGCGTTCCTCGACGTCGCCGAGCGCGACGACCTCGGGCTGCACAGCCTCATGGTCGTCCGTGGCGGTCACGTCGTCGCCGAGGGCTGGTGGAGCCCGTATGCCGCGGACCGGGTCCATCTCGGGTACTCGCTGTCGAAGACGCTGACCGCAACGGCCGTGGGGTTCCTGGCGCAGGAGGGGCGGCTCTCGCTCGATGACCTCGTGCTCGACCACTTCCCGCAGATCGACCGCGCGGCGGTCCCGCCGGGGTGGCGGGATGTGCGGATCAGGCACTGCCTGTCGATGACGGTGGGACATCCGGGCGAGGCCTGGGGCGAGGTGTTCGACCGCATGAGCAGCAGCCCGTCGGGCGAGGCCGGCGCCGGTGCCGATGCATTCGGTCAGGAGGCAGACGAGTCCGACATCTCGGGGAGGTCCGAGGCTGCGTCGGCCGACTGGGCGGCCGCGGTCGACTGGGTGCCCCGAGTCTTCGGGACCGTGCCGACCCATGAGCCGGGGACGTTCTTCGCCTACAACCAGGTGGCGACCTATCTCCTGTCCGTGATCGTCCGGCAGCTCGCCGGCGTCGGGGTGGCCGAGGTGCTCCGGCCGCGCCTGCTCACTCCGCTCGGGCTCCCGGACATCCCCTGGCATCGCGACCCGCTGGGGCGCGAGCTGGGCTTCTCCGGGGCGCACGTCACGACCGAGGCCATCGCGTCCGTCGCTCAGCTCTACCTCGACCGCGGGTGGTGGGAGGGACACCAGCTGCTGCCCGAGTGGTGGGTCGACGAGGCGACGGTCGGTTTCGGGCCGCTCAACACCGACCCCGTCGCCGACGAGGACTGGCGCAGGGGCTACGGCTACTCGTTCTGGATGCAGCGGCACGGGTATCGCGGCGACGGGGCGTACGGCCAGTTCCTCATCGTCCTGCCCGATCACGACACCGTCGTCGCGATCACGTCCGAGATCGCCCGGATGCAGTCCACGCTCGACGCGCTCTGGGAGCTCGTGGTGCCCGCGATCGGCGCGAGCGGCCCCGCGGAGGCGGACGCCGCGCTCGCCGCCCGGCTCGCCTCGCTCGAGATCCCGCCGCTCGCCGGCGACGCCCTCGGGCCCGAGTACGCCGAGTTCACCCGGTCGGCCGCCTCCGACCTGGCCGCCGGGTATGCCGCCGTGTCCGTCGCGCGGGACGGCGCGGACCACGTGCTCGGCCTCAACCGCGACGGGGAGTGGCTGTACATCCCGGTTGCGGTGGGTCAGTGGCGCGAGTCCGACCTCGTCGGTGCCGGTGGCACGCTCCCGGTCGTCGCGAGCGGCGGCTGGGTCGACGAGGACACCTACCGCGCGGAGGTCATCGTCATCGAGACTCCCCACCGTTTCCGGGTGGAGGCGCGGCTGCGCGGGGCCGATGCCGACCTCGTGTGGCGGATGGTCCCGCTCACCGGCTACGACCCGCTCTGGCTGGCAACCCGCTGGGGATCCGGCTGACCGTTTCACGACTGTCGGTGGCCAGGTGCAGAATCGAGGGATGCCGTAGCAGACGGCGGAAGGGGACGACGACGATGGCTGCAGACGAGCGGACGACGGACGTGACGCGGACGGGCCAGGCGGCATACGCGCCTGGTGGGGTGCCCGACGGGCACAGCCCATGGCCGGCGTTGTGGGCGATGGTCATCGGCTTCTTCATGATCCTCGTCGACTCGACCATCGTGTCGGTGGCGACCCCGGCGATCCTGCGCGGCCTCGACACCGACGTCAACAGCGTCATCTGGGTGACGAGCGCGTACCTGCTGGCCTACGCGACGCCGCTGCTGATCACCGGCCGCCTCGGGGACCGGTACGGCCCGAAGAACCTCTACCTCTCGGGTCTGACCATCTTCACGCTGGCCTCCCTGTGGTGCGGCCTCACGGGCACGATCACCGGGCTCATCATCGCCCGGGTCGTCCAGGGGCTCGGTGCGTCGATGCTGACGCCGCAGACCATGGCGGTCATCACCCGCACGTTCCCGGCGGCCTCGCGGGGTCAGGCGATGGCCCTGTGGGGCGCGACTGCCGGCGTCGCGATCCTCGTCGGCCCGATCGTCGGCGGACTGCTGGTCGACGGGCCCGGGTGGGAGTGGATCTTCTTCATCAACGTGCCGGTCGGCATCATCGCGTTCGTGCTCGCCGCGCGTCTCGTCCCGCACCTCGAGACCCACAGCCACACCTTCGACTGGCTCGGCGTCGCGCTGTCGGCGATCGGCATGTTCCTGCTCGTCTTCGGCGTGCAGGAGGGCGAGAGCTATGACTGGGGGACGATCACCGGGTTCATCAGCGTCCCGCTGCTCATCGCAGCGGGGATCGTCGTGCTCGGCATCTTCGTGTGGTGGCAGTCGCGCAACACCCGTGAGCCGCTGCTTCCGCTCGGTCTCTTCCGCGACCGCAACTTCTCGCTCGCCAACGTCGCCATCACGACGATTGGGTTCGCGATCACCGCGATGGCATTCCCGTTCATGCTCTACGCCCAGGCGGTTCGCGGGATGTCGCCGACCGCCTCGGCGCTGCTGCTCGCCCCGATGGCCGTCATCTCCGGTGGCCTGGCTCCCGTGGCGGGCAAGATGGCCGACCGGGTGCACCCGCGTGGCATCACCACGGTGGGCATCGGGCTGACGTCGCTGTCGCTGTTCTGGGTCGCCTTCGTCATGCACCCCGCGACCGAGACCTGGGAGCTGCTGCTGCCGATGGCGCTCATGGGCGTCGGCAACGCCTTCATGTGGGGCCCGCTCGGTGCGACGGCCACCCGCAACCTGCCGCTCACGTCGGCCGGGGCCGGGTCGGGCGTCTACAACACGACCCGTCAGTTCGGGGCGGTGCTCGGCAGTGCCGCCATCGCTGCCGTCATCGAGGCCCGGCTCGCCGCCAACCTGCCGATCGCCACCGGCAACATCGGCTCGATGCAGGCGGCCGGTGGCCGCGCGATGCCGCCTGCCATCGCCGATGGTTTCTCCGACGCGATGTCACAGGCGATGCTGCTGCCGGCCGCGGTCCTGCTCATCGGTGTGGTCGCGGTGCTGTTCTTCCAGCGTCCTGCTGTGCAGGTGCAGGCCGCCAAGGCGCGCGCCGTCGACGTTGCCGCCGAGGCCTGACCAAGACGACCTGGGACGACTCGATCCGGTCAGCGGCCGAGCGAGCCGGCGCGTCCGCCGACGTGCACCACGAGGCGCTCGGCGACGGCTCGCGCGTTGGCCTGGAGCACCTCGAGCGGGACGCGCGGGAGGTTCTCCTCCCAGTCGATGAGCGGAGACCCGCGGAACTGCGGGATGCGGGCCGGGCGGCCGAGGAAGAGCAGGTGCAGGTGCGCGCCACCGTCGCCGTACTTCGCCAGCTGCACGCGGCCGACGCTCGGCACGTGCTCCGCGGCGTCCGACACCGCGACGATCAGCTGGCCCATCTCAGCGGCGAGGTCGAGCGGGAGCGAGGGCAGGTCGTGGTGCTCCAGCGGCGAGAGCACGAGCATCAGCGGCAGGCCGGTCTCGCGACTCAGACCGAGCCGCCAGCGCGGGTTGGTCCACACTGTGGTGCCGTCATCGTCGCCGAAGCCGGAGGCGCACCAGCAGTCGGCCGCCGACTCGCCTCGGCGCGCTGGCTCCTCGTCGGCCAGCGGCTGCAGCGGCTTGAGGCGCAGGGTGTCCGTCTCGTACGGGTAGATGTCCCAGCCCGGCATCTCCTCGACCGCGACGGGCAGCCGCCCGTCTCGGTCGGTGGCCGCGACGATCCGGGCGTAGTAGTCCTCGATGCTCTCGGCCTCGGCCAGCAGGTCGGGCTCGAGTCGGGTCGCGTCGTCGCTCACATGCGCCAGTATGCCGTCCGGCCGGTTCTCACACGCCGGCGCGGCCTTGACGGGACGGCACATCCAGACGACCGCTCCCGCCGGAGTGGTAGCCGGTGGCGAGAAGTGCGTGCGCCGACAACGGCCTCCGCTGTCGGTGCCAGATGGCACGATCGACCCATGGGGACGCTCTCTGACTATCTCGCCGAAGTGCCCGACGACCAGCGACCAGCGCTGCAGCGCGTCGTCGACGTGGCACGCGGCATCGTTCCAGACGCGGAGGAGGGCCTCAGCTACGGCATGCCGGCCCTGCGCTACCGCAACAAGCCGCTCATCGGCGTGGTCGCCGCGGCCAAGCACCTGTCGGTGTTTCCGTTCAGCCCGGCCGTCGTCGAGGCCGTGGCCCCGGACCTCGAGGGCTTCTCGCTGTCGAAGGGCACGATCCGGTTCAGCGCAGAGCAGCCGGTCCCGGACGAGGTCGTCGAGCGGATCGTCACGCTGCGCCTCGCCGAGATCGAGGGCTGAGCGACACCCGTCCGCCCTCGGCCCCCGGTCGAGCGACCAGCCACTGGGGGAGTCGTGGCGGGCCCAGCGTCGAGTGGGCGCCCCGTCACCGCGAGTGGCCCAGCGGGTGGTGACGGCCTCTGGTCGAGTGGGCGCCCTGTCACGGGGGTCACTGTGGTTTGCGGGTCTGGTGTGACGGGAGTGACCATGCGCCCACTCGACGGGGTGTTGTCGGTGTGTGCCTCCTCCGGTCGAGTGGGCGCCCCGTCACAGGGTCACTGTTGTTTGCGAGTGTTGTTTGCGGGTCTGGTGTGACGGGAGTGACCAAGCGCTCACTCGACGGGGGCGCTGTCCAGGGCGTTCACGGCTCCCAGCCGGCGACGGGGCCGTGGATCGCGAAGGGCTTGCCCGTCATATGAGCCCAGTATCTGTCGCCGAAGGACCAGTGCCACCACTCGGTCGGGTAGTTGACCAAGCCTGCGCGCCCTAGGGCCGAGGCGAGCACCGTTCGCAGCCTGCGCGCCTCGGCTCCGATCTGCGGCGCATCGAAGTAGCATGCGCCGCCGCTCGCCTCCGGTGTGGCGTCGATCGGGGTGCCGAGATCGAGTGGTTCGCCGTTGTCGGCGACGAGGGTCAGGTCGACGGCAGCGCCGCTCACGTGGGGCGCCGAGTTCGGTGACGCGACGAAGCGGCTCACCAGCCGGTCGAGGTCGAGTTCCTCGAGCCCGGGGTGGTCGGCCGCCAGACGAGCCCGGTAGGCCGAATGGATCGCCCGCTGGGTGCCGAGAGGCCGCACGCCTTCGACGACGAGCAGGTGGACACCCTCCGGCAGAAGGGCATCGGCCTCGCCCAGCCGTTCGGCAACCGTGCGACGCACCAGGCGGTGCCACCCGGCCGTCGGCACCTCGAGCGCCGCCGCCGACGTCGTCCCCGGCGACGGCCCCGGGGCCTGGGCAGCGGCATACGGTGCGAGTCCCAAGCCCGGCGGTGGCGCGGGGGCCGGCGCGCGGACCCGGAGGCCGATAGTCGCGAGGTCGACGAGCGGCGACCCGTCCTCGACGACCCGGATGCTCGCGACGACTGGATCGGACAGCAGGACGGGCCCGAAGCCTGCCATCGCGGGCGCCGTCACCGGTCGGCCCAACTCGGCGTGATGGCGACAGCTCGCCGCGCCGCCGTGCGGACGAGAACGTCGACCAGCTCGGGGTACGTCCAGCCTGCTGCCGCCCACATCCGCGGGAACTGCGACATCGGCGTGAAGCCGGGGAAGGTGTTGACCTCGTTGAGCACCGGCCCGTCGAGACCGACGAGGAAGTCCATGCGAGCCAGGCCGCGACAGCCGAGGACCCGGTACGCGGTGCTCGCGAGGCGCTCCAGCTGCTCGGTCACCTCTGTCGTGGTCGGGGCGGGCACCGTGAACCGGGTCGCCGCGCTCGCGTACTTCGCCGTCTCGGTGAAGAACGGCTCGTCGGGGTCGCTCTCGACCAGGAGCGATGGGCCGCACCGCACCTGCCCGTCGGGCAGCTCCAGCACCGGCACATCGATCTCGATCCCGGCCACTTCGGCCTCGATGAGCACGTGGTCCGTCCGCGTCGCGAGGGCGGCTCCGAGCGCCGCTGCGAGCGCCGACGACAGGCCGCTGCCCGACGAGACGCCGTCGACCCGCGTGACTCCCACGCTCGACCCACCGTGCACGGGCTTGACGAAGAGCGGCCCGCTCAAGCCCATATCTGCCAGCTCCGCCACGAGCCGTGCGAGCTCGTTCGCCGAGCGAGTCGCGGCGAGCGCGCGGTCCGCCGGCACGAGCAGACCCGGCGCGACGGGCAGTCCGGCGGCTGCGACGACCAGCTTCGTCAGCTGCTTGTCGAGGCAGACTGCGCTCGCCGCAACGGGGGAGCCGACGTAGGGGACGCCGAGGACCTCGAGGAACCCCTGCACCGTCCCGTCCTCGCCGAGGACGCCGTGCAGGGCGGGGACCGCGACGTCGCAGCCCAACAGGGTCTCGACGGCTGCGAGCCGGCCCGAGCCGGTCGGGGTGTGCCACTCGCCGGCGCGGTCGATCAGGACCCGGACGACGTCGTGCCCCGCTCGGCACAGCCCGTCGACGATGCCTTCCCCGCTCGCCAGCGACACGTCGTGCTCGGAGCTCGTCCCGCCGTGGATGACTGCGACCCTCATGCCTGCTCCCTTCCAGAGCTGAACTCGTCGACGGCGCCGATGTGCCGGCGCACGACCCGGGCGCCGATCCCGGTGTAGATCTCGTGCTCGTTGGTGCCGGACCACCCGGCCCAGTCGCGTGCGGTCGGCTCACCACGGTCGCCCGGACCGAGGACGACGACCTCGGTGCCGACCGAGGCCGGTTCCGGGCCGAGATCGGCGACGACCTGGTCCATGCAGATCTGGCCGATGAGTGGCACCAGGCGCCCGCCGACCCAGACGCGTGCCCGCCCGGTGGCGGCGCGGGGAAGCCCGTCGGCGTACCCCACCGGGATGAGGGCCAGGTGCGTGTCGCGTGTCGTGCGGCCCACGTGGTCGTAGCCGACACCGCGTCCGGCCGCGACCCGGCGGACCTGGACCACCCGGCTGCGGACCGTCAGCGCGGGCCGCAGGCCCTCGCCGATGCCGTAGATGCCCGCTCCGACCCGGACGAGGTCGTATGCCGTCGGGCCCGGGTTCGATTGCACCGCAGCGGTGTTCGCAAGATGAACAACCTCGGGCCGAAGGCCCGCCGCGCGGGCCAGGTCGATGCCGACGCGGAACATGAGCAGCTGTCGATGCGTCGCGACGGCGTCCGGGTCACCGCCGTGCGACAGGTGCGACCACAGGCCCGCGACGCGGACCGTGCCGGCCGACTCGAGGGCGGCGGCGGCCGTCACGAGCCGCACCCAGTCCTCGCCGGGACAGCCGCTGCGGTGCAGGCCTGTGTCGAGCTTGAGATGGATCCGCGGACGCAGCCCGATCCGGGCGACCCGGGCGATGGCGGCAAGGTCGCCCGGGCTGCTCACGGCCAGGTCCACGCGCTCCGCGACCGCACCTGGGGCCTGCGCGAGGTCGAACAGCCAGGCGAGCACGGGGGCGCGGATGCCGGCCTGCCGGAGCTCGAGCGCCTCCGCGATCCGGGTCACTCCGAGCCAGGACGCGCCGGCCGCCAGACAGGTGCGCGCGACCGGCACCGAGCCGTGCCCGAACGCGTCGGCCTTGACGACCGCCATGAGACGGGTGCCCGCGGCCGCGCGCAGTCCGCGCACGTTCGCAGCGATGGCGACGTGGTCGACGACGGCCTCGGCCAGCTCGCCCGCAAGCGGGGCGAGCTGCACGAGCTCGACTGCGGCGGTGGCTGACTCGCCTCGTTCGATCATGTCTCGACGCTAGGAGCGCGCCCCGGCGACCACATCGGGCCGCGGGCCGAACGGCGCCTCCTCCCACGGGAGGATGGTCGGGCGTCCCGGGCGGAGGCCCGCGTCCCAATTCACCTGTCGAGTGGCCTGGTGGTCACTCGGGGGGCGGGGTCGGGGGTGGGGTTGCGGGGCCACTCGAGTGGCGAGTGGCCTGGTGGTCACTCGGGGGGCGGGGTGGGGGGTGGGGTTGCGGGGCCACTCGAGTGTCGAGTGGCCTGGTGGTCACTCGGGGGCGGGGTCGGGGGTGGGGTTGCGGGGCCACTCGAGCGTCGAGTGGCCTCCTCGTCGCACTGACTCAGGGCAGCGCCACGGCGCCCGTCTGGTAGGCCAGCACCACGAGAGCGACGCGGTCCCGCACCCCGGTCTTGGCCAGGATGTGCCCGACGTGGGTCTTGACCGTCGTCTCGGACACGAACAGCGCCTCGGCGATCTCGGAGTTGGTCAGGCCGTTCGCGATCGCCACCCAGACCTCGCGTTCGCGGTCGGTCAGCGCAGTGGTGCGGTCCACGAGGGCGCGGGCCACTGGCGCGCTGCGGACGTACGTCTCCACGAGCCGCCGGGTGGTCGAGGGCGCGATGACGGCGTCTCCGGCGTGCACGGTCCTGATGGCGGCCAGGAGGTCCTCGGGTGGTGCGTCCTTGAGCAGGAAGCCCGACGCGCCCGCGCGCAGCGCGGTGAAGGCGTACTCGTCGAGGTCGAACGTCGTGAGCACGAGCACCTTGGTGGCACAGTCGCGTTCGACGATGAGGCGGGTGGCCTCGATACCGTCCATCCGCGGCATACGCACGTCCATGAGCACGACGTCGGCCGGGACGGTACTCAGGGTGTCGAGGCACTGCTGCCCGTCAGCGCACTCCGCGACGACGGTGAGGTCGGCCTGTGAGCGCACGAGCATGGCGAAGCCGGCGCGGACCAGCGCCTGGTCGTCGACGATCATCACCCGGATCACGGGATGACCTCGATCGGCCGGGTCGCCTCGGGAGCGAGCCGGGGCAGGGTCGCCACGACCCGGAAGCCGCCGCGCGGGTCGGGCCCGGTGACGAGCGAGCCCCCCAGCATGTCGACCCGCTCGGCCATGCCGCGCAGCCCGTGCCCGGGGGCGCCGGCGTCCACCGGGCCGCCGAGGCCGTCGTCGACGACCTCGACGACGACGCGCGAAGGGTGGACCGAGACGGTGACCCACGCGGTCGCTTCGTCTCCGGCGTGCTTCATGACGTTCGTCAGGGCCTCTTGGACGATCCGGTATGCCGTCAGGCCCGTCGCAGAGCCCTCCTCGCTCCCAGGTCCCGACGACAGCTCGCCGTCGACCCGCAGGTGGACCGTCCGCCCGCCCGCGGTGAGCCCCGCCACGAGTGTCTCGATGTCGGCCAGGCCCGGCTGAGGGGCATCGGGGCTCGCCGACTCGTCGTCGCGGAGCACGCCGAGGAGCCGACGCATCTCGGCGAGCGAGGACCGCCCCGTCGCGGCGATCGTCGCGAGCGCCGCGGTCGCCGCGTCGGGGTCGGTGGCGGCGGCGAAGCGGGCTCCGTCGGCCTGGACGATCATGACCGACAGGCCGTGGGCCACGACGTCATGCATCTCGCGCGCGATCCGCTGCCGGTCGGCGAGGGCGTCGGCCCTGCTCACCGCCGCCCGTTCGGCCTGCTGGTGGGCGGCGGCGTCGGCCGCGTGCGACTCCGACTCCCGCTGGAGCGCGCGCCGCTCCCGTGCGGCCCTGACCTGGTCGGCGACGGCCCACGTGAGCACGACGACCGCACCGCTGTTGAACAGGAAGATGGCGACCCGGTCGGTGAGGAAGGTCTGAAGAGGCGGGAGGTAGTACCCGTAGCGCACGAACAGCAGGACCGTGGCGAGGCCGAGCGATCCCAGGGCCGCGGAGAGGGCCCAGAGCCCGTTGCGCCGATCGGTCCAGAGGGTCACGCCGAACAGGGCGATGAGAGCCATGATCACCGTCGGGAGGCCGAGCATGATGCCGACCGCATAGAGCAGGTACGCCAGCCCGCCGCAGGCCAGGAAGGTGGTGCGCGGGAACCGGGGGAGGAACAGCAGCGCCACCGCTCCGAGGCCGATGCCGAGGTAGCTGATGACCGCGGGCTGCTCCCTGACATTGACCCACCAGACGCCGAAACCCATGACGGCCGCGACGGTGATCGACCCGACGAAGTAGAGCAGTGCGATGATCGCCCCGACGCGGTCGACGAGGGGCCGTGGTGGGGCCGCAGGCTGCGGGGCTCGCGGTGCCCGGCCGCCGGTCGGCGTGGCGGGGTCCGAGGAGTCGGGCCAGGCGGTCACGCGAGCACGCTACCCAACCGGACGGCATACGTGATCATCCCGCGGGAGGAGCCGGCGCCCGCCTGTCGGCAGCGGCGCACGTGGGGCACGGCTGCGGTGCCGGGACCGGCCGTGGGAGCGACCGTGGGAGCGACCATGGCACGGACCGTGGGAGCGACCGTGGGAGCGACCGTCGCGACGACCTGTGGCCGACCGCCACGATTTCAGGGAAACGGGCAAGGTGGCGTATTCTTGTGCGTTGGGTGTCGTGTGCCTCGACGCTCGGATAACGCCTGTGCCTACGCATGGGCATCCTAGGCACGCTCAAGGCCGCTCCACTCCGGGTCGGCCACCAACAGATTGACGGAGGATATGGCCAAGAAGGACGGTGTCATCGAGATCGAGGGCACGATCGTCGAGGCTCTCCCGAACGCGATGTTCCGGGTGGAGCTATCCAACGGTCACAAGGTGCTCGCACACATCTCGGGGAAGATGCGCCAGCACTACATCCGGATCCTTCCCGAGGACCGGGTCGTGGTGGAGCTCTCGCCCTATGACCTGACCCGCGGTCGGATCGTCTTCCGATACCGCTGAGCACCTGGGTCGGCTGATGGGGCGCGCACCAGCGCGCCCGCCCAGCCGGAACACGTGCGAGGCACCCAACAGCACCACCACCCCGACAACACAGCACCTCGTCGTGGCGAGCCCTCCGGGCGCGCACCGGCAGGCGCACGATCTGAAGACAGCAGGCAGATGAAGGTTCAGCCCAGCGTCAAGAAGATCTGCGACAAGTGCAAGGTGATCCGCCGCAACGGGCGGGTCATGGTGATCTGCGAGAACCTGCGCCACAAGCAGCGCCAGGGCTGAGCAGCCACCACCTCGCCGTCGACAGAACTTCGACAGCACGCAACACAAGTGAATGACAGCAGCACCCGGCCCCTGATGACCGACCGTCGAGTCGGCGCAGGATGTCACCCCCGGCTCGGAGGCCGGGGACCGGTGACCGCCCTTCTGCGTGGCGGACCAGAACCGGATCGGCGCTGCTCCAGACCTCCGCGAAACAGAAAACAGGAGAACACCCAACATGGCTCGTCTTGTTGGAGTTGACCTTCCGCGCGAGAAGCGCGTCGAGGTCGCACTGACCTACATCTTCGGTGTGGGTCGCACCCGTAGCAAGGAGGCGCTGGCCGCGACCGGCGTCAACCCGGACACCCGCGTCAAGGATCTCGGTGAGACCGAGCTCGTTGCGCTTCGTGACTTCCTCGAGGGCAACTACCGCCTCGAGGGCGACCTTCGCCGCGAGGTTCAGGCCGACATCCGCCGCAAGGTCGAGATCGGCTCCTACGAGGGTCTTCGTCACCGTCGTGGTCTGCCCGTGCGCGGACAGCGCACGAAGACCAACGCGCGCACCCGCAAGGGCCCGAAGCGCACCGTGGCCGGCAAGAAGAAGGCCAAGTGACGCTGAACGCCATGTGGCGTCGCGTCTCACCGACTCATCAGTTCTGACGTAGGAGAAACATTGCCTCCCAAGGCTCGAGTGACGAAGGTTCGTCGCAAGGAGAAGAAGAACGTCGCCCACGGGCACGCTCACATCAAGAGCACGTTCAACAACACGATCATCTCGATCACGGACCCCACCGGTGCCGTGATCTCGTGGGCCTCTGCCGGCCAGGTCGGCTTCAAGGGCTCGCGTAAGTCCACCCCGTTCGCTGCCCAGATGGCGGCCGAGGCTGCTGCCCGCCGCGCCATGGAGCACGGCATGCGCAAGGTCGACGTCTTCGTCAAGGGCCCCGGCTCGGGCCGCGAGACGGCGATCCGCTCGCTGACCGCAACCGGCCTCGAGGTCGGCGCGATCAGCGACGTCACGCCCACGCCGCACAACGGTGTCCGTCCGCCCAAGCGCCGTCGCGTTTGATCAGGCCTGAGCGAAGGATTAGGTAAGAACCATGGCTCGTTACACCGGCCCGATCACCAAGAAGTCGCGTCGTCTCAAGATGGACCTCGTCGGCGGCGACAAGAACTTCGAGCTCCGTCCGTTCCCGCCCGGCCAGCACGGCCGTCGCCGGATCCAGGAGAAGGAGTACCTCACCCAGCTTCAGGAGAAGCAGCGCGCTCGCTTCACCTACGGCGTCATGGAGAAGCAGTTCGTCCGGTACTACCAGGAGGCGGCTCGCCGCCCCGGCAAGACCGGTGAGAACCTGCTCACCATCCTCGAGTCGCGCCTCGACAACGTGGTCTACCGCGCGGGCCTGGCCCGCACGCGTCGTCACGCTCGTCAGCTCGTGACGCACGGCCACTTCGAGGTCAACGGCGTTCGCGTCGACGTGCCCTCGTACCGCGTCGAGCAGTACGACATCATCACGGTCCGCAAGCAGTCCGTCGAGTCCTTCCCGTTCGAGCTGGCCCGCCAGACGTACGGCGAGCGTCCCGTCCCGGCCTGGATGCAGGTCGTCCCGGGCTCGCTGCAGATCCTCATCCACCAGCTCCCGGTGCGCGCGCAGATCGACTCGCAGCTCACCGAGCAGCTGATCGTCGAGCTCTACTCGAAGAACTGACGAACCACTCACTGCCCGTATGCCGCTGGGCCCGCCCAGCGGCATACAGGCGGGAGTGCTAGGGGCTGGCTCGCAGACAGAGCCGGGCCGGCCCGCCCGGATCACGACCGGGCAGTTTCACGCGGCGTCATATGGCGGTCGCCCGTGGGAAGGAATGAAGAGTGCTCATCGCACAGCGTCCCGTGCTCTCCGAAGAAGTTGTTGTGGACAACCGCAGCCGCTTCACGATCGAGCCGCTCGAGCCTGGCTTCGGCTACACGCTCGGCAACTCCCTCCGTCGCACCCTGCTCTCGAGCATCCCGGGCGCGTCGGTCACCTCCATCCGCATCGACGGCGTGCTCCACGAGTTCACGACCGTGCCGGGTGTCAAGGAGGACGTCACCGAGGTCATCCTCAACATCAAGGGTTTGGTCGTCTCCTCCGAGCACGACGAGCCGGTCGTGATGTACCTGCGCAAGCAGGGCCCTGGCGCGGTCACCGCAGCCGACATCACCCCGCCCGCCGGTGTCGAGGTGCACAACCCCGACCTGCACATCGCGACCCTCAACGACAAGGGCAAGCTCGAGATGGAGCTGACCGTCGAGCGTGGCCGCGGCTACGTGTCGGCGCAGCAGAACAAGTCCGGTGACCAGGAGATCGGTCGCATCCCGGTCGACTCGATCTACAGCCCGGTGCTTGCCGTCACCTACAAGGTCGAGGCGACCCGCGTCGAGCAGCGCACCGACTTCGACAAGCTCATCGTCGACGTCGAGACGAAGAACTCGATGACTCCGCGCGACGCCATGGCCTCGGCCGGCAAGACGCTCGTCGAGCTGTTCGGCCTGGCGCGTGAGCTCAACGTCGAGGCCGAGGGCATCGACATGGGCCCGTCGCCGACGGACGCCGCGCTCGCCGCGGACCTGGCGCTGCCGATCGAGGATCTCGACCTCACCGTCCGTTCCTACAACTGCCTGAAGCGCGAGGGCATCCACACCGTGGGTGAGCTCGTGAGCCGCAGCGAGGCCGACCTGCTCGACATCCGCAACTTCGGTGCGAAGTCGATCGACGAGGTCAAGGCCAAGCTCGTCGGCATGGGTCTCTCCCTCAAGGACAGCCCGCCCGGGTTCGACCCGTCCGCCCTCGTCGAGGGCTACGGCGAGGACGACTTCAGCGACGACGACGACCAGTCGTTCGTCGAGGACGAGCGTCTCTGACCAACCTTGTTGACCGAGTCGCCTCAGCAGACGAGTCAGCGACAGGCCACCTGGCTCGGTCAGACCTTCTAGGAGAAACGAAATGCCCACCCCCACCAAGGGTCCCCGCGTCGGTGGCGGCCCCGCCCACGAGCGGCTGATCCTGGCAAACCTGGCGACGTCGCTGTTCGAGCACGACAGCATCACCACGACCGAGGCCAAGGCCAAGCGGCTGCGTCCGCTGGCCGAGCGTCTCATCACCTTCGCCAAGCGTGGCGACCTGTCGGCTCGCCGCCGCGTGCTGACGGTCGTGCGTGACAAGGGTGTCGTTCACCGTCTCTTCGCCGAGATCGCCCCCGACATGGCGGCTCGCGAGGGCGGCTACACCCGCATCACGAAGATCGGCCCGCGCAAGGGCGACAACGCCCCCATGGTCGTCATCGAGCTCGTCCGCGAGCCGCTGTCGGCCAAGAAGGCGACGGTCAAGGAGGCCGAGGCCGCCACGAAGCGCGCCGCCAAGCAGGGCGAGGCCAAGAAGGCCGCCGCGGCGACCAAGGCTGCGGAGGACGCCGAGAAGGGCGAGGCGACCGAGGCGACCGAGGCTGCTAAGGCTGTCGAGGTGCCCGAGGGCGCCGTCGCGGCCACCGAGGACGGCTCGGCCCCCGAGGGCTACACCGTCAAGGGCAATGCCGACTCGGGCCTGTACCACGAGCCGGACGGCCAGTGGTACGACGCCACCGTCGCGGAGTTCTGGTTCAAGTCCGCCGAGGACGCCGAGGCCGCTGGCTTCAAGAAGGCCGGCTCCGGCTCCTGAGCCTGGCTGCACCATCGCCGAGAGGCCACGTCCGTTGCGGACGTGGCCTCTCGGCATGGAGTGCCCCCATGGCGCCGGATCCGCACCATTTGGGGGCCGCGGCCCTCGTCCGGGTGCCCGGGGCGCTGGATCCGCACCATTTGGGGGCCGCGGCGCTCGTCCGGGTGCCCGGGGCGCTGGATCCGCACCATTTGGGGGCCGCGGCGCTCGTCCGGGTGCCCCGGGGCGCTGGATCCGCACCATTTGGGGGCCGCGGCGCTCGTCCGGGTGCCCCGGGGCGCTGGATCCGCACCACTTGGGGGCCGCGGCGCTCGTCCGGGGTCGGCGGCCGACGGTGGAGTGGGGCTGGCGTCACCAGGCGTTCGCGACGTCGACGACGAGGCGTTTGCTGCCGTCCGTGTTCGTGAGCGTGAAGACCCGCATCGGCAGCCGAGCTCGCACGCCCAGACCGAAGTCGGTGTAGCCCTCGAAGCTCCCGAGGTTCTTCAGCTGCCGGAACGTGCGCCAGCCGGTGTAGCCCACCGCCACGAATCCCAGAGTCGACGGTGCGTTGACCGTGATCTGGATCTTGGCACCGCCCGTCAGCGCGACGGGCAGCCCGCTCCCGGGCATCGTGACGGTGCTGACGTAGCGGACGTTGTAGCCGAGCTTGCCGCCGCCCCTGGCGATGTCGAAGACCAGTCGGTCGAAGCAGGTGTGCTGACCGGAGCGGACACCGGCGACCGCGCCGGTCCAGAGCCAGGCCGGGGTGGTCGCCTTGGGCAGCGAGCCCCAGGTGATGCCGCAGTACGGCGCCGAGGCCGTGCTCGCTGTGGCCGAGCCGCTCGTGCCGGCGACAGCCGCAGGAATCGCAAGGGCGGCGAGTGCCGCGGCGACGCTGAGACGGCGACGTGTGGTTGTGCTCATGGTGAGCCCCCTTGTGCGAAGGCCGGGCCCCGCTGCCCGGTGTCCATCTCGATGACGGATGAGGCCGCACCGTGGTTGACGCTGCTGACGAGTCCGCGTGGCCGGCGGCGTCCCGCGTTGTCCCCGTCCAGCGGCTGGAGATTAGGCTCGGGCACCATGAGCGAGCACGGGCCGAGCATCCGGGTGCGGCTCGACCTCGCCTACGACGGGACGGGCTACTCCGGCTGGGCCACGCAGCCTGGACGCAAGACGGTGGAGGGCGAGCTGACCTCTGCACTGACGACCGTGCTGCGTACGGCCGAGCCGGTCCAGCTCACCGTCGCGGGACGCACCGACGCCGGCGTCCATGCTCGCGGCCAGGTCGCCCATCTCGACGTCGAGGTCGCGGCCTGGGCAGCGCTGCCCGGACGGTCAGACCGCGCTCCGGGCGCCGCCCTCGTGAGCCGGCTGAGCGGCATACTGCCCCCGGACGTAGTGGTCCGGCGGGCGGCGGAGGCACCGATCGGCTTCGACGCGCGCTTCGGCGCGGTCGAGCGCCGATACCGCTACCGGATCGCCGACCCCGAAGCGACCCGCGATCCGCTGCGCAGGCACGACACCGTCTGGTGGCGCAGGCCGCTCGAGGTCGTTGCGATGGACGAGGCGGCGCGTGGGCTGCTCGGGCTTCGCGACTTCGCGGCGTTCTGCAAGCGCCGAGAAGGGGCCACGACGGTCCGCACGCTGCACGAGTTCTCCTGGCGCCGCCTCGACGACGGTGTCATCGAGGCGACGGTGCGGGCCGACGCGTTCTGCCACTCGATGGTGCGCTCGCTCGTCGGCTCAATCGTGCCGGTGGGGGAGGGGCGCCGCGAGCCGGACTGGCCGATTCGCTTGCAGGAGCGGGGAGTCCGTGCATCCGAAGTGCTCGTCATGCCGGCGCACGGCCTCAGCCTCGAGGAGGTCGTCTACCCTCCCGACGACGAGCTGGCCGCGCGTGCCGTCGCGGCTCGCGCCCGACGCGACACCCCGCCAGCCGCTGCCGAGCGGGGGTCCTCAAGCGTCGGGGGATCCTCTGTCGGAAGGTAGCTCGTCGGTGGCGACCGGCTCGTCGACCCGTCGAGGCTGGAGCAGGGCCGCGGTCATCGGCAGGAGCAGCACCGTGACGGCACCGCCGGCAACCAGGAGCGAGGCCGCGCCAGAGGTGAGGTACCCACCGTCGACGGCCACCGAGGTCACGGCAACGATGATGGGCAAGCCTGTCGCGCCGTAGAGTCCGACACGGACGGCATCGCGAGTGCCGAACGTCGGCGGCCCAGAAGGCTCGTCACGCTGCCGGCGGCTGGCCACGAAGACGGCCCCGCCCCGGACGACGATGATGAGCAGCACGAAGACGACGAGCGTCCAGGGGTGCTTGGCGACGGCCGAAGGGTCGATCGCCATCCCCGAGGTGACGAAGAACACCGGGATGAGCAAGCCGTAGGCGATGCCGTCGAGCTTGTGCTCCAGCGCTCGGTCGCCCTCAGGCAGGGCCCGGCGCAGGATGAATCCCGCGGCGAAGGCGGCGAGCACCACATCGAGGTCGAAAGCCTGCGCGAGCGCCATCAGCCCGACCAGCAGCAGCACGACGACCCGGACGGTGGTCTGGGAGGTCGTCTCCGCGCCCGCCGCGATCCGGCGGTGCACCTCAGTCCCGCGGTGCATCCGGGTCAGCCACGTGATGACCACGGCCGCGAGGGCGAAGACCACGAGCACCGCGATGGAGGCGAGGGACCCGCGGCTGCTCAGCAGCAGCGCCATCGCGATGACCGGGCCCAGCTCGCCGAAGGCGCCGTGAGCCATCACGGTGGCGCCGAGCCGAGTGGACAGCATCCCGCCGTCCTTGAGGATCGGCAGGAGGGTCCCGAGGGCGGTCGATGTCAAGGCGATCGCGACAGCGATGTTGCCGTGCGCGGTCGGCTCCGGCTGCAGGATGAACGTCAGGCCCAGGGCGACGGCGATACAGACGAGCCAGGTCACCAGGGCCCGGCGACCGAGGCGCCCGGTGAGCTCCTTGAGCTCGATCTCGTAGCCCGCGAGCAGGAAGAGCATCCCGAGGCCGAGCTGCCGCAGGACGTCGACGCCCTCGCTCGTGGTGGCCAGCCCCAGCACGTGCGGCCCGACGACCACACCGAGCACGAGCAGGACCACGACCTCGGGCAGCAGCCGGCGCGGCACCAGACCGGCGAGGAGGGGCGCCACGGCCGCGATGAGCGCGATCCAGAACAGCGATGTCGCAGCCTGCGCCATGGTTTCCTCCCCCAGACGGATCGGAATCGATGCTACTGACGGCCTGTGGTTGGATCGAGCGCATGACCCTCCGCCCGGTCCGTTTTGTCGCGGTCTCCGTCCTCACGTGCACGTTCGTGCTGACGGGCTGCACCCCGGGCTCCGCTCCTGTGGCGTCCGGCACCTCTGGGGGCGTGACCTCAGGCGGGTCCACCAGCACGGCCGCCACCGGGTCGGGGACGAGCAGCGAGGCACCAGGGGATGAGGTCACCGGGCGGTCGGGCAGCTTCACCGTGGTGCCACCGGAAGGCTGGGCGGAGGCGACCGACCGGGCCAAGGACGTCGCGAACATCGACCTCGTGCTGCTGTCCTCCCGCAAGGTCGACGGCTTCGCGAACAACCTCGTCGTCATCACCATCGGCGGCGACGAGTCGGCGCTGGAGCAGGAGCTCGCCAAGGGCCGGGAGCAGATGGCGGCCCTCGGACGGACCGTGACCGACGCGCCCGACCGGACGGTGGCCGGCACCGCAGCCCGAGGGTTCACGACGACGTTCAAGCAGCAGGGCATCGACGTCGTGGCGCGGTCCTATGCACTCCAGCGCAACGGCAAGATCTACCTGCTGACCCTCAGCGCGTCGCACGACGACGCCGACCACGCCCTGGCCGAGCTGGACGACCTCGCGTCCACGTGGGTCTGGAAGTAGGCCGTATGCCGTTGCGCCACAGGTCACCGCTCCTGCCGACCACGGCGGTCGCCCTCGCCGCGTCCCTGGCACTGGCTGCGTGCGGCGGTGCGGATCCGACCACCGCGCCCCAGCCCACCGACGTGGGCACCGTGCACCTACCGACCGCGAAGGTGCAGACGACCGACTCATCGGGTCACCGGATCGAGCAGCTGCCGGTCCTGCCGCCCGCACCGATGAGCGAGCACCGCGTGCGCGGCGAGGACTACAGCTACGCGCTTCCCGTCGCGTGGAGTCCGGGCCACGAGGCCGTCGACCCGCCCGCCGACACCCTCGTGCTGCCCGACGACCCGGACACCGCGGCGGTGATCGCGGTGGAGCGCCCGTTCAGGGCCGGCTCCCGCACCCTCGCAGAGGTCGTCGACAAGCTGCGGGCCGGGTTCGCGGCCAAGGGCTTCCAACCGAAGGCGGCCCCCGAGCGCGACATCGCCGGCTACCACGCGCAGGGGATCGTCGTGGACCAGTCCGACGAGCTCCGGCACGTCTACTACGTCGTCGTCTACACGGACCAGGTGTATGCCGTCCGGCTCAGCTACAAGCCGGCGAGTCCCGATCCGCTTGCCGTCTTCCGCGGTGTGCTCGACTCGTGGCTCTGGGGGTGACCGCGGCGTCCCCCCCCGACACACCAAGTCCACCGCGCCTGTGCTCTGCGAGCGTGGCGCAGCGCCGGACCGGTGGGTTGGTGTGTCCGCCGGGACGCGAGCAGGGTTATCCGCGTGACTCAGCCCGCCGGCATACGTCAGGCTTGACCTTCGTGGGCCACGTCGACGTCAACTCTGTCTTCTTCAGCCTGCCCGACGGCAGGCCACTGCTCAACGACGTCTCCGTGCGGGTCGGCGAGGGCGCGAAGGTCGCGCTGGTCGGCCCGAACGGCACGGGCAAGACGACGCTCGTGCGGATCATCGCCGGCGACCTGCCTGCCGACGACGGCGCCGTGACGCGGTCCGGCGGTCTCGGCGTGATGCGCCAGTTCATCGGCAAGGTCCGCGACGACTCCACCGTGCGCGACCTACTCGTGTCGGTGGCGCCGACCCGTATCCGCGAGGCCGCGCAGGAGGTCGACCGCAGCGAGCTGCTCATGATGGAGCGGGACGAGGAGGCCGACCAGATGGCCTACGCGCACGCGCTCGTCGAGTGGGGCGAGGCCGGCGGGTACGAGCAGGAGACCGTCTGGGACCAGTGCACGATGTCCGCGCTCGGCGTCCCGTACGAGTCGGCGCAGTGGCGCCGCGTCAACACCCTCTCCGGCGGCGAGCAGAAGCGGCTCGTGCTCGAGGCGCTGCTGCGCGGTCCCGAGGAGGTCCTGCTCCTCGACGAGCCGGACAACTACCTCGACGTGCCCGGCAAGCGATGGCTCGAGGAGGCGCTCATCGCCTCTCCGAAGACGGTGCTGTTCATCAGCCACGACCGCGAGCTGCTCGACCGGGTTGCGACCCGGATCGCGACGCTCGAGCCCGGTCCCGCGGGGGCGACCGTGTGGGTGCACCCAGGACGTTTCGCCACGTACGCGCAAGCGCGCATCGACCGCAACTCCAAGCTCGAGGAGATGCGCCGCCGTTGGGACGAGGAGCACGCCAAGCTCAAGGCCCTCGTGCTGATGTACAAGCAGAAAGCGGCCTACAACGACGGCATGGCCTCGCGGTACCAGGCGGCGCAGACGCGGCTGGCGAAGTTCGTCGAGGCCGGACCGCCCGAGGCAGTGCCGATGACCCAGCGGGTGACGATGCGGCTCTCGGGCGGTCGGACCGCCAAGCGGGCGATCGTTGCCACGCAGCTCGAGCTGACCGGGCTCATGAAGCCGTTCGACCTCGAGGTCTGGTACGGCGAGCGGGTCGCCGTGCTCGGTTCGAACGGGTCGGGCAAGTCGCACTTCCTGCGCCTGCTCGCGGCCGGCGGCACCGACCCCGAGCGTGAGCACCGGCCCGTCGGCGATGTCCAGCCCGACCCCGTCGCGCACACGGGCGTCGTCCGGCTCGGCTCACGCGTGCGCCCGGGCTGGTTCGCCCAGACCCACCAGCACCCGTCGCTGATGGGCCGGACCCTGCTCGAGATCCTGCATCGCGGCGACGAGCACCGCGCGGGCAAGCCCCGAGAGGAGGCGGCTCGCGCGCTCGACCGCTACGAGCTGGCTCGGTCGGGGGAGCAGCTCTTCGAGTCGCTGTCAGGGGGCCAGCAGGCCCGCTTCCAGATCCTGCTCCTCGAGCTGTCGGGCGCCACGCTGCTGCTGCTCGACGAGCCGACGGACAACCTCGACCTGCAGTCGGCCGAGGCCCTCGAGGAGGGGCTCGACCGCTTCGAGGGCACCGTCGTGGCGGTGACCCACGACCGGTGGTTCGCCAAGGGGTTCGACCGCTTCCTCGTGTTCGGCGCCGACGGCCGCGTCTACGAGGCGAACGAGCCGGTCTGGGACGAGGGCCGGGTCGTCCGTCCGCGCTGACCTGCTGAGCTGGAGTAGCGTCGAGCCATGCTGCTTCGCTCGCTCGACACGGGCGTCGTCGGCGCGCCCATGGCCGGGGGACCGACGACCCCTGAGCTCGTCGCGGCCGTCGGCGATGCCGGCGGTCTGGGGTTCCTCGCGGCCGGCTATCTCACCGCCGAGCAGCTCGCCACGCGGATCGCCGACGTCTGGGACGCAACGTCGCGACCGTTCGGCGTCAACCTCTTCGTCCCCGCCTCCGCCAACACGTATGCCGCCACGCCACCCTCGCTCGACCGCGCGGACCGCGCGGCCGCGGTGACGGCATACCGGGAGCGGCTCGAGGGCGATGGCGCCGCCTTCGGGGTGCAGCCGGGCGAACCACGTCCCGGCGACACCGACGACTGGGACCGCAAGGTCGACCTCGTGCTGCGAGAACGGGTCCCGGTCGTGTCGTTCACCTTCGGGCTGCCCGGGCGCGCCGTCATCGGGGCCCTGCAGCGAGCCGGCATCGAGACGGTGGCCACGGTGACGGACCTCGACGAGGCCGCGGCCGCGATCGAGGTTGGCGTCGATGCGCTGTGCGTCCAGGGGGCCGAGGGTGGTGGCCATCGCGGCACGCTCGACGAGAACAAGGTCCCCGACGAGACGGACCTGCTCGAGCTGGTGGCCGGGGTGCGGCACCTGACCGACCTGCCGATCGTCGCGGGCGGTGGCATCGGGACCGCGCAGCGGGCGCGGCAGGTCCGCGAGGCCGGAGCCGACGCCGTGCAGGTCGGCACCGCGCTGCTGCTCACCCCCGAGGCCGGCACCGGCCTGGCGTACCGGCGCGCCCTGGGCGACCCGGCATACGACCGCACCGCGGTGACCCGCGCCTACTCGGGTCGGCTCGCCCGGGGTCTCGAGACCGACTTCATCCGGTCCCACGACGGCCACGCGCCTGCGGCGTACCCGGAGGTGCACCACCTGACGGTGCCGCTGAGGCGCGCGTCCGCGCAGGCCGAGCGGCCGGACCTGCTCGCACTCTGGGCGGGCACAGCATGGCAGTCAGCCCGGTCCGTGCCGGCCTCGACCGTCGTCGCCGAGCTCGCCGCCGCGGTCTGACCCGGCCGCGACTCGCGACCGTCTGACCCCTTCGGTCCGGCGTTCGCCTAGCGTGTGCGTATGCCCTCAGCCGTTGGAAACCTGACCTGGGTCGATGCCTCCGACCGGCCCGACCTCGTCGCGCCGCCCGTCGCGGACGCGCTGCCGCTCGTGCCGCGGGCGCGGGTGGCCGAGATCGACGAGACCCTCGCCGACACAGCCGCCTTCTGCGCGGCCTATGACGTCGCGCCCGAAGCCTCGGCGAACTGCGTCGTCGTCGAGGCCCGGCGCGGCGAGACGACGACGCTGGCGGCGGTGATGATCCTCGCGACGGACCGCGCCGACATCAACGGCGTCGTGCGGCGGTACCTCGGTGCCCGCAAGATCTCGTTCGCCGACCAGGCCAAGGCCGAGGCACTGACCGGGATGCAGCAGGGCGGCATCACGCCCGTCGGCCTGCCGGACGACTGGCCCATCCTCGTCGACCGTGGCGTGGCGGCTGCGGGCGATGTCGTCATCGGCGCGGGGCTGCGCCGCGCGAAGCTGCTGCTCGACGGCGCCTCGCTGGCCGAGCTGCCGAACGCCGAGGTCCTCGACCTCGCGATCGACCTGAGCGAGGAGCCGCCGGACGACCCGTCTCGCCCCTTGGCCCGCCCCAGCTGAAGTCACCCCGTCGAGTGGCCACGTCGACACGCGTGTGCTGGTTCGAAGTGGCCACTCGACCCGGGGTTTTCTCGACCGGGGGTCGGGGTGGTGCGTCGGATCAGCCGGCGACGTCCCAGAGCAACCGGGCGCGCTCGGCTGCCGTCGTGCCGCCCCAGATGCCGAACGGCTCGGGCACCCGCATGGCGTGGTCGAGGCACTCGCGCGCGACCGGGCACGAGGCGCAGATCGCCTTGGCTGCCTCGGTCTGGCGACGCCGCGCGACCTGGCCGATCTCGGGGTCGTCGGTGAAGAACTGCTCGGCGTCCTTCCCGCGGCAGAGGCCTTCCTCCTGCCAGGCGTAGGAGGAGTGGACGGGCCGGGGGAGTCGGGTGACGGTCATGGGTCCTCCACAGTCGGTGGACGCCGGTTCCGACGTCCGCGGTCGATGGTGTTCTTCGAACTTACGCATAACCAGTGCATTGCACAAGATCAATGCACAAGTTTATGCTGGAGAGGTGCCGAACCCCCACGAGCAAGGCTCCGACCAGCCCAGATGACCGACGACCACCCGTCACGCGACCCAGCCGCCCCCGGCGTCACCGATCCGGGGGACGCGGCAGGCCTGCTGCCGCCCCCTGCCGACGACAGCACGGTCCTGCTCAGCTGGCCCGTCGGCACCGTGGCCGACCAGGTGGGCGTGTCGACCTCGACGCTGCGGTCCTGGGAGCGCCGGTACGGCCTCGGCCCGACCCGCCGCACGGGCGGCGGCCACCGCAGGTATGGCCCGACCGACGTGCTCCGGGTGCGCCTGATGGCCCGCCTCACCGCCCAAGGAGTGCCCGCCCGGGCGGCGGCCGACGCGATCGCGGGCATGGACGACCGCGCGGTGGTCGCCCGGCTCCGCGCACCCGCTACCGAGATGCTGGGGGCGGTCGCGGGCGAGGCCAGTGGGCCTGCCGCGGGCCCCGACCGTGTGGGGATCGCCGGGCGCGCGTCAGCCGAGGGCGCGTCAGCCGAGGGTGCGTCAGCCGAGGGTGCGTCGGCCGAGGGTGCGTCGGCCGAGGGCGGCCCGGTCGACCACGCGTCGGCCCAGCACCGGTCGGCCGAGCTCGGGGTGGTCGACGCGGAGGCGGTGGCGAGCATCGTGTCCGCGGCGGCGGCGCTCGACCCGCTCAGCCTCGTCCACCTTTACCGCGCTGCGCTCCGGCGGCTCGACTTCGAGCACGCCTGGACCGACGTGCTCGCCCCGTCCTTGCGCCGGATCGGCGAGCAGTGGGCCGCGGGCCGGCTCGGGGTCGAGAGCGAGCATCTGGCCAGCGACGTGCTCCAGGCCGAGCTCCGGGCAGTCGCTCGCGCGCACCGCGTGGACCAGGCGGGACCGCCCGTCCTGCTCGTGTCTGCCGATGACGAGCAGCACCACCTACCCCTGCTTGCGCTCGAGGCCGAGCTGGCCCGGCTGGGCGTCTCCGCCATCCACCTCGGCCCACGCGTGCCCGGTCGCTCGGTCGTCGAGACCGCGCGTCGCACCCGCGCGCGGGCGGTGTTCGTCTGGGCGTCCATGGCGCGGGACGCGTCCGAGCCGTTCTGGGACCTGCTCGACGACGTCGCCGAGCCGGCGCGCGTCGTCGTCGGTGGGCCGGGCTGGCCGGCCGGTGTCGAGGACCGTCACCGGGCCGCAGACATATGCCGCGTGGCCGACCTCTCGTCGGCCGTGGCCGCGCTGCTTCCGAAGGCCGAGTAGAACCCTCTCGGGGGCCCAATGGCCGGGTCTGCGGGGGTTTTGAAAGCATCTTGCAGGCTCGACAGCTGATTCCGCCGCAAGAAATCCGCCCCGGTTGCAAAAAGTTGCAGGAAACCCCTTCCGTCCGGGGCGATTCGGGCGCTAGGTTCCCCGTGGCCGCACTCGCCACTCCGCCCCATCGGCGCGACGCGGCACCACCCCCCTGTCACGCACGAAGGAGTGCGCATGCGCCGACGCCCGGCACTGTCCGCAGTCAGCATCTCGGCCCTGGTCCTCGCCGGACTCGTGGTGCCGCTCACCGGAACCACGGCCCGGGCGGCAGACCCGCGGACCGTCACCCTCGTCGGCTCGCTCCAGGACGAGCTGGGCTGCCCCGGCGACTGGCAGCCCGACTGCGCGGCGACGGAGCTGACCCCGCAACCCGGCTCGACGGCATACGTCCGCGAGTTCGACGTGCCCGCAGGCAAGTTCGAGCTGAAGGTGGCCATCAACCACTCGTGGGACGAGAACTACGGCGCCGACGGCGTCAAGAACGGGCCCAACCTCCCGCTCGTGCTGCAGGGGCCTGCGAAGCTCCGCTTCTCGTACGACGACAAGAGCCACCTGATCACCGTCGCGCCGGCGACCCTGTCCGGGCCCGCGACCGACGCGGACGCCGCGCTGGCCGGCGACTCGCTGCGCAACCTCTCGACGCGTGAGCGCTTCTACTTCGTCATGGCCGACCGGTTCGCGAACGGCGACACCAGCAACGACACGGGCGGGCTCACCGGAGGCCGCCTCGAGACCGGCTTCGACCCGACGGACGAGGGTTTCTACCACGGCGGCGACCTCAAGGGCATCACCCAGCGCCTGGACTACATCAAGGGCCTTGGCACGACGGCGATCTGGCTCACCCCGTCCTTCAAGAACCGCCCGGTCCAGGGATCCGGCTCGGACGCCAGCGCCGGCTACCACGGTTACTGGATCACGGACTTCACCCAGATCGACCCGCACCTGGGCACCAACGCGGACATGAAGGACCTCATCGCCGCCGCGCACGCCAAGGGCATGAAGGTCTACTTCGACATCATCACGAACCACACCGCGGACGTCGTCGACTACGAGGGTGGCAACCACGGCTACGTGACCAAGGAGGCGAGCCCCTACAAGGACAAGGACGGCAAGGTCTTCGACGACGCCGCGGTCGCGGGCAAGCCGACCTGCACCGCCGGACAGGCGCCGCCGACCTGCTTCCCGGAGCTCGACGCCGCGACGTCCTTCCCGTACAAGCCGGTCTTCCGCACCGAGGCGGACAAGACGGTCAAGGTCCCGGCCTGGCTGAACGACCCGACGATGTACCACAACCGCGGCGACTCCACCTTCGCCGGTGAGTCCGCGACCTATGGCGACTTCGTCGGGCTCGACGACCTGTTCACCGAGCGTCCCGACGTCGCCAAGGGCATGGGCGACATCTACGCGCAGTGGGTCGACTTCGGCATCGACGGCTTCCGCATCGACACGGTCAAGCACGTCAACATGGAGTTCTGGCAGTCGTTCGCACCGCGAATCCTGAACCACGCCAAGGAGATCGGGCGCCCGGACTTCTTCATGTTCGGTGAGGTCTACGACAGCAACCCCGCGTACGTCAGCCAGTTCACGACGACCGGCAAGCTGCCGTCCGCCCTCGACTTCGGCTTCCAGAACGCGGCGCTCCGCTTCGCCCAGGGCAAGGAGACGACCGGCGTCCGCGACCTCTTCGAGGGCGACGACTACTACACCGACCTCGACTCCAACGCCTACGAGCTGACGACGTTCCTCGGCAACCACGACATGGGCCGCATCGGCGCGATGCTCAAGCCGGCGGCATACGACCGGAACGACCAGGCACAGCGTGCCGACCTGCTGTCCCGCACCGAGCTCGCCACGTCGCTGATGTACCTCTCGCGCGGCAACCCCGTCGTCTACTACGGCGACGAGCAGGGCTTCACGGGGCCGTCGACCGACATCGGTGACAAGCGCGCTCGCCAGGACATGTTCGGCACGCAGACGCCGATCTACAAGGACGACGACATCATCGGCAGCACCGAGCTGGCCGGCACGAGCTCGCACTACTCGACGAACGTCCCTCTCTACCAGCAGATCAAGGAGCTCGCGGCCCTGCGCGCCGCCAACCCTGCGCTCGCCGACGGCGCGCAGATCCACCGCTACTCGTCCGACTCGGCCGGCATCTACGCGATGAGCCGGATCGACAAGGCTGCCCACCGCGAGTACCTCGTCGTGGCCAACAACGCGACGACCGAGAAGAGCGCGACGTTCTCGACCTACTCGCCGCAGACGACCTTCCAGCGCCTTTACGGCAGCGCCGACGGCGTGGTCTCCGACAAGGCCGGGCGGGTCACGGTGACCATCCCGCCACTGTCCGTCGCGGTGTTCAAGGGCAAGACAGCCTTCCACGCTCCTGAGTCGGCGACCACCGTCTACCCGGTGTCCCCCTCAGCCGGCGGGACCGTCGGCGGCCGCGCGGAGATCGGCGCAGCCGTCCCGGGCAACGCCTTCGCGGAGGTCACCTTCCTCTACCGCCCCGTCGGCACGACCGCGTGGACGTCGATCGGCACCGACGACAACGCGCCGTACCGCGTGTTCCAGGATGTGACGGGCCTGGCCAAGGGCACGCTCGTCGAGTACCGGATGCTGGCCAAGGACATCGAGGGCCGGATCTCCGCGACCTCGACCTACGGCGTGGTCGGGGACGCCCAGGCCGCGGGCGGCGGCGGTGGCGGGGGCACCGGGCCGGTCGTCCAGCCGGACGCGGTCTCGATCCCGGGCAGCCACAACTCCGAGATGGGCTGCCCCGGCGACTGGCAGCCGGACTGCGCCCAGGCGCAGCTGACCCGCGACCCCAAGGACGACATCTGGAAGGGCGCCATCACGATCCCGGCCGGCGACTACGAGTACAAGGCCGCGATCAACAAGAGCTGGGACGAGAACTACGGGGCCGGAGCCGTGCGCGGCGGCGGCAACATCGCCTACAAGAACCCCGGCACCGAGACGAAGTTCTACTACGACCACCGCACGCACTGGGTCACCAGCGACGCACAGGACCCGATCATCACGGCCCCGGGCAGCTTCCAGAGCGAGATCGGCTGTCCGGGAGACTGGTCGCCCGACTGCATGCGGTCCTGGCTGCAGGACTCCGACGGCGACGGCACGTACACGTGGTCCGGCGAGATCCCGGCCGGCAGCTACGAGTTCAAGATCGCCCACAAGCTCTCGTGGTCCGAGAACTACGGCGCGGGTGGCGCGAAGGACGGCCCGAACGTCGCCTTCTCGGTGCCGGGCGCTGGTGTGGTCACCACCATCACCTACGTCCTGTCGACCCACCAGATGTCGGTCAAGACGTCGCGCGCAGGAGCCACGCCCGACCTGAGCAAGGCCAAGGCGTTCATCGTCGGTCCCGACCTCGTGGCGTGGCCGGCGAGCGCGCTCCCGGCCGGCGTCGACCCGGCGACGCTGAGCTGGCGCCTGCACTGGTCGCCCACCGGCGGGCTCGGCCTCGACGCCGAGGCGGTCACGGGCGGCTCGGTCGTGAGCCTCGTGCGCGAATCGAAGGGCCTTCCGGCCGCGCTGCTCGCGGCGCACCCGGAGCTCAAGGGCGCACTCGCGCTGCGGGTCGACCAGAGCACCAAGCCCTCCATGGCCGAGATCCTCAAGGGCCAGGTGGCCGTCGGGATGTACGACCCCACCGGCAAGCTGCTCGACGCCACGGGGGCACAGACCGCGATCGCGCTCGACACGATGTATGCCGCGTCGGCGGGCTCCCGCTCCTTCGGCGTGACCTTCGGCTCGGGTGGCGTCGGGTTCTCGCTCTGGGCGCCGACCGCACAGTCGGTGTCCCTGCTGACCTGGCCGAAGGATGCGGCCGCGAACGCGCCCGTGTCCGCTGCGACCCGCACGGCCATGACCCGGGGCAGCGACGGCTCGTGGTCCGCGACGCTCGGGTCCTCGGCGAAGGGGGATCGCTACCTCTACGAGGTGAAGGTGTGGGCACCGACGACCCGCAAGGTGGAGACGAACCGCGTCACCGACCCGAGCTCCGTTGCGCTGACGCTGAACTCGACCAGGTCCGTGGCCGTCGACCTCAAGGACCCGGCATACATGCCGTCGGCGTGGAAGGCCACGCCGTCGCCCAAGCTCGCCCGTGGTGTGGACTCGACCATCTACGAGCTGCAGATCCGCGACTACTCGATGTCCGACGCGAAGGTGCCGGCGAGCCTGCGCGGCAGCTATCTCGCCTTCGCGCAGAACGGCGACGGCCGATCCCACCTCAAGGCTCTCGCCGCAGCCGGGCTCAACACCGTCCACCTGCTGCCCAGCTTCGACATCGCCTCGATCGAGGAGGACCCGGCCAAGCAGGATCAGCCGGCGTGCGACCTCGCGTCGTACGCGCCCGACAGCCAGGAGCAGCAGCAGTGCGTCGGCGCGGTCGCGAGCAAGGACGCCTTCAACTGGGGCTACGACCCCTACCACTGGTCGGTGCCCGACGGCTCCTTCGCCTCGACGGCCGAGGCGGCCGACGGCGGCACGCGAGTCGCCGAGTTCCGCACGATGGTCGGCGCCCTGCACCAGGACGGCCTGCGCGTCGTGCTCGACCAGGTGTTCAACCACACCGCGGCGTCCGGTGAGGACGACAAGTCGGTGCTCGACCAGGTCGTGCCCGGCTACTACCACCGGCTCAACGCGACCGGTGCGGTCGAGACCTCGACCTGCTGCCAGAACATCGCGACCGAGCACGCCATGGCGCAGAAGCTGATGGTCGACTCCGTCGTCTCGTGGGCACGTAACTACAAGGTCGACGGCTTCCGCTTCGACCTCATGGGGCACCACAGCCGGGACAACATGCTCGCCATCCGCAGCGCCCTCAACCAGCTGACTCTGGCGCGGGACGGGGTCGACGGCGCGTCGATCTACCTCTACGGCGAGGGCTGGAACTTCGGCGAGGTGGCCGGCAACGCGCTGTTCGAGCAGGCCACTCAGGGCCAGCTCGGCGGCACCGGCATCGGCACCTTCTCCGACCGGCTCCGCGACGCGGTGCGCGGCGGCGGGCCGTTCGACGACGACCCGCGCAAGCAGGGCTTCGGCTCTGGCGAGGCGACCGACCCTAACGGTGCTGCGACCAACGGCGACGCCGTCGCGGGCCTGGCTCACGACACCGACCTCGTGCAGCTCGGCCTCGCCGGGAACCTGCGGTCCTTCTCGTTCCGGAGCCAGGCGAGCGGGAACGTCGTGAACGGCACCCAGGTCGACTACAACGGCTCACCGGCCGGGTATGCCGACCAGCCGGACGAGGTGGTGACGTACGTCGATGCCCACGACAACGAGACGCTCTTCGACTCGCTGACGTACAAGCTGCCGGTGGCCACATCGATGCGTGACCGCGTGCGGATGAACACGCTGTCGCTCGCGACGACGGCCCTCGCGCAGACCCCGTCGTTCTGGCACGCGGGCGCCGACCTGCTCCGCAGCAAGTCGCTCGACCGCAACTCCTACGACAGCGGTGACTGGTTCAACCGCCTCGACTGGACCGGCGCGGACAACGGCTTCGGCCACGGCCTGCCGCCGGCCGGGTCGAACGAGTCCAAGTGGACCTTCATGAAGCCGCTGCTCGCGAACCCGGCCCTCAAGCCGGCGGCGACCGACGTCCAGACGGCCTCGGCCATGGCGCAGGACCTGCTGCGGCTCCGGTTCAGCACGCCGCTGTTCCGCCTCGGGACCGCGGCCGCGATCAACGCCAAGGTCAGCTTCCCGGTGTCCGGCACGGCCGAGGCCAAGCGCGGTGTCATCGTGATGCGCATCGACGACACGGTGGGCAGCGACGCCGACCCGGCGCTGCGCGGTCTCGTCGTCGTGTTCAACGCATCACCGGATGCCGTGTCGCAGCAGGTCCCCGGACTGGCTGGAGCGGTGCAGCTGAGCCCGGTCCAGGCAACCGGGGCCGACAGTGTCGTCAAGCAGGCGGCATACGACGCCTCGACCTCGATGTTCTCCGTGCCTGCGCGGACGGTCGCTGTCTTCGTCCAGCCCAGCTGAGGATCCGACCACCCTCGAGTGGCCGCCTGATCCCATCTGCCTCTCCTCGTCGAGTGGCCACTTCGTCACACGAATCGTGTGGCGGAGGGGCCACTCGACGGGTGGGGTGTGTGGCGGAGGGGCCACTCGACGGGTGGGGTGTGTGGCGGAGGGGCCACTCGACGGGTGGGGTGTGTGGCGGAGGGGCCACTCGAGGGGTGGGGTGTGTGGCGGAGGGGCCACTCGACGGGAGGTCAGCCCTTGACGGCGCCGTCGAGACCCCCGCCGAGGAACGCCCGCTGGAAGAGCAGGAAGAACACGATCGGCACTGCCGAGCTGATCAGCAGTGCGGCGAGGAAGACGTCGAGCTCGGTCGATCCCGAGATCGCCGGCAGGCGAACCGACAGGGGCTGCTTGCTCGGGTCGGGCAGCACGATGAGCGGCCAGATGAAGTCCTTCCAGGCCGCGAGGATCGCGAAGACCGAGACGACCCCGAGAACCGGCTTCGACATCGGCAGCACGATGTTCCAGAACAGCCGGTAGTCGCCCGCTCCGTCGACGCGCGCGGCCTCGATGATCTCGCGAGGAAGGTTGTCGAAGAAGCGTTTGACGACGGCCACGTTGAACGCGCTCGCACCGGCCGGCAGGATCACACCCCACCAGGTGTTGACCAGCGACACGTGCGCGAACGGGATGTCGAGGATCGTCAGGTAGAGCGGGACAAGCAGCACGACCGCGGGGACGAACATCGTCGCGAGCACCGCGGCATACACGATCCGGTGGCCGGGCGGCCGGAGCACCGACAGTGCGTACCCCGCAGTCGTCGCGACGACCATCTGCACCAGCCAGGAGCCGACGGCGATGACGACCGTGTTGACGAAGTACATGTCGAGATGGAGCTCGTTCCAGGCCGTCGACAGGTTCTCGAGATCGATTCCGTTGGGCCACAAGGCAAGCGGCTGACGGAGCGTGTCCTGGGTCGGTGTCACGGCCGACTTCGCGAGCCACAGGATCGGGCCGAGCGCTGCCACGACGAGGAACACCAGCAGCCCGACGTTGACGGCGCCGCGGAGGGTGCGCGTCCGGGGCTGGCGGCGCTCCTGGGTGGAGGTGATGCCGCGCGCCTCGGCCTCGCTCGGCCGCCGGCGACGGTGCCCGCGGACGCGCCGGCCGCTGTCGCCCGCGGCGGCACCCTCGGGGGCATCCGGCGATGGCTCAGAGGTGGGCGCGGGCAGCTGGGTGGCAGTCGTCATGACGAGCTCCACGACCGGGTCAGGCGGAAGTAGACCGCGGACAGGATGGCGAGGAACGCGGCGAGCATGAGGGACAAGGCAGTTGCCTCACCGTAGGCGCCGCCGGTGGTGTTGCCGAACGCATACCGGTAGACGAGCAGCAGCACCGTGAGCGAGGCGTTGTCCGGCCCGCCGTCGGTGAAGAGGTATGGCTCCAGGAAGACCTGAGTAGTGCCGATGATCTGCAGGATCAACGTGATGAGCATGACTCCGCGAACGTGCGGCATCGTCACGTGCCACACCTTGCGCCACACGCCCGCCCCGTCGACCTCCGCAGCGTCGTAGAGCTCCGGCGGCACGGAGACGAGGGCCGCGAGGTAGATGATCACCGTGGCGCCGGCCGCCGCCCACGTCGCCTCGATGACGAGCGACGGCATCACCATCGACGTCGACTCGAGCCACTGGACCGGCCCCAGCCCGAACCAGCCGAGGATCGTGTTGAAGACCCCGGTCGGGCTCGCGTCGTAGAACACTCGCCACAGCAGCACCGCGACAGCCGGTGGGATGACGACCGGGAGGTAGGCGAGCACGGCATACAGGCCCCGTGCGCGCCGCAGGTCGCTCATGACCACGGCGAGGAAGAGCGGGACGGGGTAGCCGATGACGAGCGCCAGCAGCGCGAAGTATGCCGTGTTCTTGATCGCGACCGGCAGGAGCGGGTCCTCGAGGACGGCCCTGACGTTGTCCATGCCGACCCAGGTCGCCGGCTCGACGAGGTTGGTCTCCTGCAGGCTCATGACGAACGACCGGATGATCGGGAACCAGGAGAACAGGCCGAAGACGAGGAGCATCGGCAGCAGGAAGACGAGTCCGCCCAGCGCCGGACGCCGCGGGGTGCGGCGTCCGGAGCTGGGCTGCGTGGTCACATCGCTCATGAGGTGAGTTCGGTTGGGGGAGTGAGCGGTCGGCTCACTTGGAGAGCAGCTTCGTGGCCTGCTCGTTGGCCGAGGCGAGCAGCGCGTCGACATCGGCGTTCTGGTCGGTGAGGACCTTCTGCACGACCGAGTCGAGCAGGGCGTAGAGGGCCTGGGTCTGCGAGGCGGGCTCGGCGACGAGGTTCTGGTCGAAGACGTTGTCGGTGAACGACGTCATCTGTGCCTCGGGCACGTTGATGTAGTCCTTGATCCAGGTGCGCGACTCCTCCCACGTGGCCTTGTCGAAGATCGGCAGGCTCGGCGTGCCGATCGGCTGCTTGGCGTCGGAGAGCACCTTCGCGTCCGCGACGGCCGCCTCCTCGTCGACGAGCTTGCGCATCCGGTAGAAGTCGTTCCACTTCACCGCTGCCTCCTGCTCGGACGCGCTCGCCTTGGCGTTGACGGCGGCCACCGAGCCCCCGCCGAGGATGCCGGCGTCGGGGCTCGTCACCAGCGGCAGCGCCGCGAGGCCGTACATCTCGGGCTTGATCTGGTTCGTGGTCACCAGCGCGTTGTACACGTCGGAGCCACTCATGTACATGCCGACCTTGCCGGCCGCGAACGCCGTGTTGATGGAGCCCCAGTCGAAGACGGTGTTGTTGCCCATCGACTTGTCCTGCCACTTCATCGCCTTGAGCAGCTCGAGGCCGGCCTTGGTGCCCGGATTGTTCACCGTCGCGGTGACCTGCTCACCGGACGCCTGCTCCATGCGGCCGCCCTGGCTGTACGTGAGGGTCGTGAGCATCCAGCCGCCGGTGTTGTCCTTGGTCATCTGGACGTAGCCGGCCTGCCCGGTCTTGTCGGCGATCTGCTTGGCGTCCGCACGCACCTCGTCCCACGTGGTGGGCGGCTTGTCGGGGTCGAGCCCGGCCTGCTTGAACAAGTCCCGGTTGTAGTGGAGCCCCACGCCGTAGGCCTCGGTGGGGATTCCGTAGATCCGGCCGTCCGGCCCCTTGGCCGCGGCGAGGACGCTCGGGTTGAACTTGCTCGCATAAGGCAGCTTGTTGACGAGGTCGGTGACGTCGGCGATCTGCTTGCGCTCGGCGAGACCCTTGGTGTCGGTGAACGGCACCCGGAAGGTCGTCGGCAGCTGGTTGCCGGCGAGCTGGGCGGCGAACGTCTCGGCCTTCCACTCCCACTCGACCGGCTCGACGACGATCCCCGGGTTGGCCTTGTTGAAGGCTGCGGCCTGCGCCTTGACGGCGTCGATCGTCGGCTGCTTGTCGCCCGGCCGCCAACCCTCGACCCTGATCGTCACTGTGTTGCCCCCTGACGACGAGTCCGACGACCCGTTCGACGAGCTGCACGCGGCGACGGCGGTCACCGACGCCATGGCGACGACGGCCGCCAGGCCCCGGAATCGTGCTGAGTTCATTTCTAACGCTCCCTTGCGCTGGTGTTGCTGGTGAATCGTGCTGGTGCCGAACGGTTTTCGTGAACTGCTGGGGTATGCCGGCTCGTGTCGTTCAGTGGGCGAGGCGGAGCCAGGCGGTGGCGTCAGTGGGCAGCCGCCCGTCCTCGAGGGGGGCGCTCGCCAGCCACAACGCGGCGTGAGGTGGCAGGCCGACAGCCTGACTGGAGAGGTTGACGACGCAGGCGAAGTCGGAGCCGCGGCGGAAGGCCAGGACGTCGGGTGCCGAAGCGAGCCAGTCCATCGGCCCGTCGCCGAGGTCGGGATGGGTTCGGCGGACGAGCAGCGCCCGGCGGTGGAGGGAGAGCATCGAGGCCGGGTCGGACGACTGCGCCTGGACGGTGAGCTCGGCCCAGGTCTGCGGCTGGGGGAGCCAGGTGGTGACCCCGTCGGGGCTGAAGCCGTAGGGCGGCCTCGCCCCTGACCACGGCAGGGGCACGCGGCAGCCGTCACGGCCGGGATCCACTCCGCCGGACCGGAAGTGCATCGGGTCCTGGAGCAGCTCGAGGGGGATGTCCTCGACCTCGGGCAGGCCGAGCTCGTCGCCTTGGTAGAGGTAGTAGGCGCCGGGAAGAGCCATCGCGAGAAGGACGGCTGCCCGGGCCCGGCGGCGCCCGAGGTCGAGGTCGGTGGTGGTGCCGAACCGCTTGGTGTCGAATGAGAATGCTGTGTCGGCGCGGCCGTAGCGGGTCACCGGTCTGGTCACGTCGTGGTTCGACAGGACCCACGTCGGGGGTGCCCCGACCTGTGCGTGGGCCGATACGGTCCGGTCGATCGAGTCCCGGAGCCGGGCGGCGTCCCACGGAGCGGCCATGAACTCGAAGTTGAAGGCGGTGTGGAGCACGCCGGGGCGGAGGTACCGCGTGAAGCGCTCCACGTCCGGCAGCCAGATCTCGCCGATGAGGGCCCGGTCCGGGCCGTACGACTCGGCGATGGTGCGCCAGCTGCGGTAGATGTCCTGCAGCTCGTCCCGGTCGGTGTAGGGGTGGGTGCCCGGGGCGACTCCGTCGGCGACGTCGGTGAGTCCGGAGTCCTTGGACACCAGGGCAGCCGAGTCGATGCGGATCCCTGAGACGCCGCGGTCGAACCAGAACCGCAGCACCTCCTCGTGCTCCTGCCGGACGTCGGGGTGCTCCCAGTTGAGGTCGGGCTGGCCGGAGGCGAACAGATGCAGGTACCACTGCTCGGGAGTTCCGTCGGCGGCGACCAGGCGTGACCACGGCACGCCGCCGAACTCCGAGACCCAGTTGTTCGGCGGCTCGTCGCCACCGGGGCCGCGGCCGTCGCGGAACCAGAACCGCTCGCGCTCGGGGGACCCGGGCCCGGCTGCGATGGCGGCCTGGAACCATCGGTGCGCGGACGAGACGTGGTTCGGGACGACGTCGATGATGATGCGGATTCCGTAGCCGAGCGCGTCGCTGATGAGGGCCTCGGCTTCGGCGAGGTCGCCGAACAGCGGGTCGATGTCGCGGTAGTCGGCGACGTCGTAGCCGCCGTCGGCCATGGGGGAGGGGTACCACGGAGTGAACCAGATCGCGTCGATGCCGAGGTCGCGAAGGTAGGGCAGCCGCCCGCGCACGCCCGCCAGGTCACCGGTGCCGTCGCCGTTGCCGTCGGAGAAGCTGCGTGGGTAGACCTGGTAGATGGCGGCACCCCGCCACCAGTCGGCCGACGACGCGATGGCTTCGGTCGGTCGGTGCAGCTGACTGGTGCTCACGTGTTGGGCCCGCCTCGTCGTCGAGTTCGTGCCAGGCAGGTGCCCGACGACAGCGACCATAGAGAAGCGAACAGAGCGCCGCAAGAATTTGACAGATGAAAGTTATTTTCGCGACTTGCGTGATCAGGCCCGGCACGGACCGGTCGACCGGCGGACGACGAGCTCGGGCTCGAAGAGCAGCTCGTCGGACACCGCGTCGGCGCCGCCGATCTGGGCGACGAGAGCCGCGACGGCGGCTCGGCCCATCGCCTCGATGGGCTGGCGCACGGTCGTCAGGGGCGGGTCGACCGAGCCCATGAAGGCGGAGTCGTCGTAGCCGATGACCGACACGTCCGTCGGGACCTCGAGATGAGCCCGACGGACCGCGCGGATCGCGCCGAGGGCGATCGGGTCACTGGCGCAGATCAGGGCGGTGGCCCCCTTCCCGAGCAGCCGCGTGGCCGCGGCCTGACCACTCTGCTGGGAGTAGTCGCTGTGGGCAACGAGCTCGTCCTCGATGGGCGTACCCGCCCTGGCCGAGACGATGCGCGCTGTCTCGATCTTCCGATTGGACGGGAGATGGTCGTCCGGTCCCATGACGAGACCAATTCGTTTGTGCCCCAATGACTCCGCGTGCGCCCATGCCTGCTCCATGGCGATGCCGTCGTCGCACACGACGCGGGCGAAGGGGAGCGTGTCGATGGACGCGTTGATGGTCACGACGGGCAGGTTGCGGCGGATCAGCCGCTCGTAGTGGGAGTGGTCGGCATCGGCCTGGCTGTAGAGCCCGCCGGCGAACACGATGCCGGCCACCTGCTGCTGCTCGAGGAGCAGGTCGATGTAGTCCGACTCGGTGACGCCGCCGATCGTCTGCGTGCACAGCACCGGGGTGAGGCCGTGCTGCGCAAGACGCGACCCGAGCACATCGGCCAGCGCGGGGAAGATCGGGTTCTGCAGCTCGGGCAGGACGAGGCCGACGAGACGGGCCCGCTCGCCCCGCAGCTTGGACGGCCGCTCGTAGCCCAGGACGTCGAGGGCCGTGAGCACCGTCGAGCGGGTCTCGTCGGAGACGCCCGGCTTGCCGTTGAGGACCCGGCTGACGGTGGCCTCGCTGACCCCTGCGCGTGCGGCCACCTCGGCCAGTCGTCGTGTCACGAGCCTGAATCTAGCGGCAAGCGGAGGCAAAGGGAATGCAAAACCCGCGCAAGAAATCGACATCGGTGGTGCCTGCGTGTCACGACGGGGTCTCTCGAGGTGAAATCGCCACGGTGCCCTCCCGTCGAGTGGCCGCTTCCTCCCACCGTGGCCCACCCCCAACGTGTCGAGCGGCCGCGTCTTCCCACCCTGGCCCGAGCCACACCTGTCGAGTGGCCGCTGCGTCACAGACGTCGCGAACCGGGCGCGATCGCAGAACCGGGCCACGCGGCATACGGCCGTCCGATTACGTTGGGAGACGTGACGACTTCCGAAATGACCTACCGGCAGCTCGGCGACAGTGGCCTCACCGTCTCGACGGTCGGCCTCGGCTGCAACAACTTCGGCCGCCGGATCGACCAGGAGGCCACCACAGCCGTGGTGCGGCAAGCGCTCGACTCGGGCGTGACCCTGTTCGACACCGCCGACATCTACGGCCTCGGCGCGAGCGAGGAGATGCTGGGGCTCGCCCTCGGGCCTGAGCGGCAGAACGTCGTCGTGGCGACGAAGTTCGGCATGGACATGCAGGGGGTCAACGGTCCCGACTGGGGAGTGCGCGGGTCGCGCCGCTACATCCGGACAGCCGTCGAGGCGAGCCTGCGCCGACTTGGCACTGACTGGATCGACCTCTACCAACTGCACCGGCCGGACCCGGTCACGCCCATCGACGAGACGTTGGCCGCTCTCGACGAGCTCGTGCGCGAGGGCAAGGTGCGCTACATCGGCAGCAGCAACTTCAGCGGCTGGCAGGTCGTCGACGCCGACTGGACCGCTCGGGCCGGCGGCACGACGCGGTTCGTGTCGGCACAGAACGAGTACTCCCTGCTGGAGCGCGACGTGGAGGACGAGCTCGTCCCCGCGTGCGCGCACGTCGGCGTCGGGCTCCTGCCGTTCTTCCCGCTCGCGTCCGGCCTGCTCACGGGCAAGTACCGCCGCGGGGAGGCAGCGCCCCAGGGCACGCGCCTGGCCGGCATGGCCGACCGGCTCGCGGCGGCCGACTGGGACACGATCGAGCGCCTCGAGGCGTATGCCGCTCAGCGCGACCTCGCGCTGGTGGACGTCGCGATCGGCGGGCTCGCCGCCCAGCCCGCGGTTGCGTCGGTCATCGCCGGCGCGACCCGGCCCGAGCAGGTGCTCGAGAACGTCCGCGCGGGGCTGTGGGAGCCGACCGCCGACGACCTGGCCGACCTCGACGACGCCACGAGCCCATCCGCCTGAGCCCACGGATGCGACGGAGCGCCCACTCGACGCCGCGGGTAGGTGTGGGTGCGGACGCCGCGGATGTGACGCATCGGCCACTCGACGCCGCGGGTAGGCGTGGGTGCGGACGCCGCGGATGTGACGCATCGGCCACTCGACGCCGCGGGTAGGTGTGGGTGCGGACGCCGCGGATGCGACGGAGCGGCCACTCGACGCCGCGGGTAGGTGTGGGTGCGGACGCCGCGGATGCGACGGAGCGGCCACTCGACGCCGCGGGTAGGCGTGGGTGCGGACGCCGCGGATGCGACGGAGCGCCCACTCGACGGTCGAGTGGGCGCTCAGCCTCGGGACGGTCGAGTGGGCGCTCCGTCACAGGGCAGGGCGTCCGGATGGCGCCGGTTCAGGCGATCCTGACGTCGGCGGTCTGCTCGACGGGGCCATCGGCCGCCTGCTCGGGTTGCACGTCGGGCGCCTGCTCGGGCAGCGCCTCTGGGGCGGGCGCCGTGCCGCGCGCTCGCTCGGCCCGTAGGGCCGCTCGGTAGAACCAGGCTCCGCCGACGCTGAACGCTCCGGCCGCGACCATCGCGATCTGGGTGCTCGTGCTCTCTGCAAGCAGACCGAGCAGGGGAGCAGCGACGCCGAACGCGACCGAGGCGACCATCGAGTTCATCGAGAGCACGGTGGCGCGGTTGCGCGCGTGGGCCTCCCGGTGGAGCAGCGTCGCGTGGGCGGGGCCCGCCGAGCCGTGCAGCAGGTAGGTCACGCCGTATGCCGCGATGAGCGCTGCCGGCCCGGCCACGAGTCCCATGACCACCGCGCCGAGCCCGTTGAGGACCCGGGCCAGGATCGCGGTGCGGGCGACGCCGACCCGGCGGCTCGACCAGCCGGAGAGTGCCGCACCGACCGCGAACACCGCCCACCCGGCCGCCGCGACGGGCCCCATGATGGCGCCCGCACGCTCCTCGCCACCGACGAGCTCGGCGAGGCGGATCGGCTGGAACGTCTCGAAGACGATCATCGCGACCGACCAGAAGATCTCGACGGTGACGATGCCGCGCAGCGCTGCGTTGGTCCGCAGGAGGCCGAGCCCGTCGCGGACGACGACCGGCGCATCCTTCGCCGAGGCCAGCGCGCGTCGGGCTCCCGACCGGTCGACGTGCTCCGCAGTGCGCGGCTCGCGGAGGAGCGCGAGCACCGCAACGAGGTGCAGCACGTTGAGCAGGACGAACACGGCAATCGGCAGGACCAGTGCCGAGGCCGCTGCGAACGGGTGCCACCAGATGAGCGCACCGGACAGCAGCGCCCCGGCCGCGATGCCGCCGCCGACGATCGTCCCCTGAGCAGCGAGAGCACCGTCGACGTCGGCGTCCGGCGTCGTCGCGTGGACGGTGTCGACGAACCACGCCTCGAGCGGCCCGGAGTCGAGTGCACGGAAGACACCCATGAGCAGGGCGGATGCGAGGAACGCCCAGAACGAGTGAGCGAGCAGCAGGACGGTGCTGGCCAGGACGTTGACGACGGCGGAGACGACGAAGACGGGCCGGCGCCCGAACGCGTCGGCAAAGCCGCTCGTCGGCAGCTCGAGCGCGAAGACCACGAGCCCGGCCGCCGAGGTGACGGTCATGGCCTCGGCGACGGTGAGCCCGCGCTCGAGCTGCCAGAGCGTGAGCAGCCCCACGACGAGACCGACCGGGAACCAGCGAGTGAAGGTGAGAGTGAGGAAGACCCGCCGGGCGGCGGTCGGTGACAGGACATCGGAACGTGCGGCGTTCATCGGGCACTACCTCCTGTGGGCGGGCGGTCGAGGTCGATCGGGAAGGCGAAGGCGTACACGGCGATCCGGCGGGCCTGCGGGTTGCCCTGCCCGACCCGCCGGTACTTCTGGATGAGCTCCCACATCTCGTCCTGCATCTGACCCAGGGCCTCTGCCGTGACGAGGACGGCGCCGTCGTTGGAACCGCACACGTCCTGCCAGGAGGTCGGCCAGGTCGTCGAGACGTCGAGCCACTTGTCGTACTGCTCGCTGAAGTGCCGCGCATAGTCACGGGTCAGCCAGTTGAGCGCGGTCTCCGCGTCCTCGTCGCCCGCGAAGTCGCTGGGGTTCCAGGCGGTGTACTCCGACGCGGCCCGCCACAGTCGTCGCTTGCCCTCGCCCTCACCGGTGTCGCGGACCAGGCCGACCGACTCGAGCTTGCGCAGGTGGTAGCTCGTCGCGCCGGAGTTGGTCCCGAGCTCGGCGGCCAGGTCGGTCGCGGTCGCGGGACCACCGCGCCGCAGCGCCCCGAGGAGCCGGGAGCGCAGCGGGTGGGCGAGCACCCGCACGCTCTCGGCGGTGAGCCAGACGTTGTCGTCGCCCGGGGTGGCAGGGCCGCCAGGGGCTCCTGCTGGGGGGTGCTGGGGTGGGTCCTGTGCAGCCATAGTGTGCACACTACCTTTGCACAGTCTGTTTGCACAAGAGTTATGCACGAAAAATGTGTACGGTCATCTGTGCAGGTCAGAGCCGGTTCTGCCGCCATCTTGCCGCGATTTGGGCCACGGCTCGCGTCCCCGTAAACTTGATTCCTGTTGCGCCGTACCGGCATCGAGCGCCCAGCCGCCCGCCTCGCCCTGACCATGGGCCGGGAGCGACGCGGACGTCGGCGCGGGCCCGGCCACACGGCATACCGCAGCTCAAACCACAGCAACGAAGGCAGACTCCATTGCGCACGTACACCCCGAAGCCAGGCGAGGTCACTCGCACGTGGCACGTCATCGACGCGACCGACGTCGTGCTGGGCCGGCTCGCCAGCCAGGCTGCGGTCCTGCTCCGCGGCAAGCACAAGCCGCAGTTCGCGCCGCACGTCGACACCGGCGACTTCGTCATCATCATCAACGCCGACAAGGTTGCCCTGACGGGCGCCAAGGCCGAGCAGAAGAAGGCGTACCGCCACTCGGGCTTCCCGGGCGGCCTGCGCGCGACCTCCTACACCGAGCTGCTCGCGAAGAGCCCGGAGAAGGCCATCGAGAAGGCCGTCCGCGGCATGCTCCCGAAGAACTCGCTGGCCCGCCAGCAGCTCTCCAAGCTCAAGGTCTACCGCGGCGCGGAGCACCCGCACGCCGCCCAGAAGCCCGTCCCCTTCGAGATCTCCCAGGTCGCGCAGTAAGCCCCTGCGGCCTGCGTAGAAAGCGAATTGACACGTGACTGACATCATCAACGACGACGTCCTCGACACCGACGAGCCGGAGCTGTCCGAGTACACCTCCGAGTCCGACGCGTCCGCCTCGGGCGAGCCCAAGCGCGCGCGCCAGGTCTCGACCCCCGGCTCGGCGACCGGCCGCCGCAAGCAGGCCATCGCCCGCGTCCGGATCGTCCCGGGCAACGGCGAGTGGAAGATCAACGGCCGCACCCTCGAGGACTACTTCCCGAACAAGGTGCACCAGCAGATCGTCCGCGAGCCGCTGACGATCCTCGAGCTCGAGGGCTCCTACGACGTCCTCGTGCGCGTGCACGGCGGCGGCCCCTCCGGTCAGGCCGGCGCGGTCCGCCTCGGCGTCGCCCGCTCGCTCAACGAGGTCGACACCGAGCTCAACCGCCCCGCCCTCAAGAAGGCCGGCTTCCTCACCCGTGACCCCCGCGTCCCGGAGCGCAAGAAGGCCGGTCTCAAGAAGGCCCGCAAGGCTCCGCAGTACTCCAAGCGCTGATACTTCGGCTGGCGCCGAGCATCGTCGCTTGGCTCCACAAGCGCTGATGCTTCGGCTGGCGCCGAGCATCGTCGCTTGGCTCCACAAGCGCTGATGCGTCGCTGGCGCCAGGCCATGTGCCTGGCGCCAGTCGCTCAGCCCGCACCAGCCGCATACGACGCTTTTGTCCGTATGCTGCCCGGTGTGCTCCCGCTCGAAAGGCCCCGAGTGCCTCGGGGCCTTTCGGCTTTGCTGGAGTAAGTTCTCCTCGACGGCACGCGCTCCCTCCCACGCGCCGGTGCCAGGCAGAAAGGCTCTCATCCAAGTGGCTCGACTCTTTGGCACTGATGGCGTCCGTGGGCTCGCGAACCAGGACATCACCGCTGAGCTGGCGCTCGACCTCTCGGTCGCCGCGGCCCACGTGCTCGCTGAGGTCGGGGAGTTCAACGGGCATCGCCCGGTTGCGGTCGTCGGCCGCGACCCGCGCGCGTCCGGTGAGTTCCTCACCGCCGCGACGATGGCCGGACTCGCGTCGGCCGGTGTCGACGTGCGCGACGCCGGCGTGCTGCCCACGCCCGCGATCGCCTACCTCGTCGGCGAGCAGGACGCCGACCTCGGGGCCATGCTCTCGGCCTCGCACAACCCGATGGCCGACAACGGCATCAAGTTCTTCGCCCGCGGAGGGCACAAGCTGGCCGACGAGCTCGAGGACAAGATCGAGTCCCGGCTGCGCGACGACTGGCAGCGCCCGGTCGGCGGCGATGTGGGCCGCATCGTGCCGCTCGCCGACGGTGCCGACCGCTACGTCGCGCACCTGCTCTCCGTGCTGCCGCACCGTCTCGACGGTCTGCACATCGTGATCGACGCCGCGCACGGCGCGGCCTACGAGGTGGCCCCGCGGGCCTTCCGCGAGGCCGGAGCGCGCGTCACCGTCATCGGCTGCGAGCCCGACGGCATCAACATCAACGACGGCTTCGGCTCGACACACATCGACGAGCTCAAGAAGGCCGTCATCGCGGCCCGGGCCGACTTCGGCATCGCCCTCGACGGCGACGCGGACCGGTGCCTCGCGGTCGACGCCGCGGGCAACGAGGTCGACGGCGACCAGATCATGGCCATCCTCGCGCTCGCCATGAAGGAGCAGGGCGTCCTGCGTGGCGACACCCTCGTGGCCACCGTGATGTCCAACCTCGGCATGATCCAGGCCCTCGGGGCCTCGGGGATCAAGGTGCTCCAGACGGCCGTCGGTGACCGCTACGTGCTCGAGGCGATGAAGGTCGGCGGGTTCTCGCTCGGCGGCGAGCAGTCCGGCCACGTCGTCATGCTCGACCACGGCACGACCGGCGACGGCACCCTCACCGGGCTCATGCTCGCCTCGCGGGTGGCCCAGACGCAACGGACCCTCGCCGACCTCGCCGGCATCATGACGCACTTCCCGCAGGTGCTCGTCAACGTCAAGGGCGTCGACAAGTCCGCCCTCGATGCCAACGCGGTCGTCGCGGACGCCGTCAAGGCCGCCGAGGGCGAGCTCGGCGCCAGCGGACGCGTGCTCCTGCGCAAGTCGGGCACCGAACCGGTCGTGCGGGTCATGGTCGAGGCCGCCGACGGCGACCAGGCCCGGCTCCTGGCGGACCGCCTCGTCGGCGTCGTCAAAGCCGAGCTCTCCTTCTGACCCACGCTCCACCGGGGACCGAGCCTGGTTAGGGTCGGGGTCATGTCTGAGCCGACCAGCGCACCGCCCGCGACGTCCGACAACCCGTTCTTCGAGCCCTCGAGTCTGCCGTTCGCGCTCCCGCCCTTCGACCGGATCCGTGAGGAGCACTACGGCCCTGCTCTCGACCGCGGCATGAGCGAGCAGCTCGCCGAGGTCGCCGCGATCGTGGACAACCCGGAGCCGCCGACCTTCGAGAACACCGTGGCGGCGATCGAACGCAGCGGGCAGCTGCTCACCCGGGTGACCGTCGCCTTCTTCGGGATCACCTCCGCCCACGCCACGCCGGGCGTCCAGGCGCTCGACGAGGAGTACTCGCCACGCCTCACCGCACACTCCGACGCGATCCGCCTCGACTCAGGGCTGCTCGCGCGCCTCGTCGCGGTGCGTGACGGTGGCGAGACCCTCGACCCGCAGGCGCGCCGCCTCGTCGAGCGGTACGTCACCGAGTTCACGCTCGCCGGTGCCGGCCTGGGTGACGACGACAAGCAGCGCCTGCGTGACTACAACGAGCGCCTCAGCTCCCTCGGCACGGAGTTCGAGAAGCGCCTGCTCGCCGAGGCGAACGACCTGGCCGTCCTCGTCGAGGACGTCGCCCTGCTGGACGGCCTGACCGCCGGGGAGGTCTCCGCCGCGGCCGAGGCGGCGAAGGAGCACGGGCATGAGGGCAGCTGGCTCGTCACGCTGGTGCTGCCGACCGGCCACCCGCATCTGGCCGTCCTCACCGACCGTGACCTGCGCCGCCGGATCCACGAGGCGCAGGTCGCCAGGGGCGGCCGGGGTGGCGCCGGTGACACGCGCGATCTGGTTCTCGAGATCGTGCGCCTCCGGGCCGAGCGGGCGCGCCTGCTCGGCTTCCCGACGCACGCCCATGCCGCACTGGCCGACTCGACCGCCGGGTCCCCGGACGCTGTGGCGCAGCTGCTCGGTCGGCTCGCTCCGGCGGCACGCCGCAACGCCGACGCCGAGCGGGAAGCCTTGGAGGCCAAGGCTGGTGGCCCTATCGAGGCGTACGACTGGGCCTTCTGGACCGAGCAGGTGCGGTCCGCGACCTACGACGTGGACCTGGCGGCGATGCGGCCGTACTTCGAGGCCGAGCGCGTGCTGCACGACGGGGTCTTCCTCGCAGCCGGTCGCCTCTACGGGCTGACCTTCCACGAGCGTCACGACCTCGTCGGCTACCACCCCGACGTACGCGTCTTCGAGGTACGGCAGGACGGCGCGCCGTTCGGGCTGTACCTGCTCGACCTCTACACGCGCGACACCAAGAAGGGCGGGGCCTGGATGAACAGCCTCGTCCACCAGAACGACCTTCTCGAGCAGCCGTATGCCGTCGTGTGCAACAACCTCAACGTGCCCAAGCCGGCCGCCGGGGAGCCGACCCTGCTGACCTACGACCAGACCCGGACGCTGTTCCACGAGTTCGGCCACGCGCTGCACGGCCTGCTCGCCAGGGTCACCTACCCGCACTTCGCGGGCACTCGCGTCTTCCGCGACTTCGTGGAGTTCCCGAGCCAGGTCAACGAGATGTGGATGCTGTGGCCCGAGGTCCTCGCGAGCTACGCCGTGCACCACGAGACAGGCGAGCCGCTGCCCCAGGACGTCGTCGACCGGCTCCTCGCTGCGGAGTCCTTCAACCAGGGCTTCGCCACGAGCGAGTACCTCGCGGCGAGCCTCATCGACCAGGCCTGGCACGCGCTGTCGGTCGAGGAGGCGGCTGCGGTCGACGACGTGGGCACCTTCGAGGCGGCCGCGCTGGAGCGCGTGGGGCTTGCGAATCCCGTTGTGCCACCGCGCTACTCGACTCCGTACTTCGCGCATTCGTTCGCCTACTCCTATGACGCGGCGTACTACGCCTACATCTGGAGCGAGGTCCTCGATGCGGACACGGTCGAGTGGTTCAAGGAGAGCGGCGGCCTGACACGCGAGAACGGCGACCGCTACCGCACGTACGTCATCGGCATCGGCGGGTCCGCCGACCCCCTCGAGTCATACCGGGAGTTCCGCGGGCGCGATGCCGACCTCGAACCCTTGCTCCGGCGCCGCGGACTCGGCTGATCCGACACTGCGCGGGCGGGCAGGGCTCGGCTGACGGCATACCCGCTGGCAGACTCGCCCTGTGAGCCCGGTCAACATCGTCCCGCTGCATGTCCGGATGACGCCGAGGGACCCGCACGAGCCGCATCGTGTCGCGACGCCGCTCGAGCTGTTCTTCGACCTCGTCTTCGTGGTCGCGGTGTCGAGCGCCGCGGCGCAGTGGCACCACGGCATCAGCGACGGCGACCTCAGCAAGCTGCTCAGCTTCGTCATCGTCTTCGTCGCCATCTGGTGGGCGTGGATGAACTACACCTGGTTCGCGTCCGCCTACGCCACCGACGACGTCGTCTTCCGCTTGATGACGTTCGTCATCATGGTGGGCAGCCTCATGCTCGCCGCCGGTGTGCCCGAGATGTTCGGCGCCCGAAACTCGAAGCTGCTCGTGGCGGGCTACGTCGTCATGCGCCTGGCGATGGTCGTCCTGTGGCTGCGCGCCGCCGCCAGCCATCCGGAGGGACGCCGCACCGCCCTGACGTATGCCGTGGGTATCGCGATCGTGCAGGTGTACTGGGTGCTCCGGCTGTTCACGTCGGGCGACACCTCGCTCGTCGTGACGTGGTTCGTCGGGATGGCCCTGGAGATGTCCGTGCCGATCATCGCGGAGCGGCGGGGTGTCACGCCGTTCCACCCGCACCACATCGCCGAGCGCTACAGCCTGTTCACGATCATCGTGCTCGGCGAGGTGATCCTCTCGACCATGCAGGCGGTCCAGGGCGCCCTGAACCACACGACCTTCGAGCTGGTCGAGCTCATCGCCGGCGGCCTGCTCATCGTCTTCTCGATGTGGTGGCTCTACTTCAAGCGCGACCAGGTGGAGCTCTTCGCGGGGGAGTTCTGGACCGTCTTCACGTGCTCCTACGGGCACCTGTTCATCTTCGCCTCGGTCGCCGCCAGCGGGGCAGCCCTCGCGGCGGGCGTCGACGTGGTGCAGCACCACGCCCACGCGAGCGTCCGGTTCGTCGCGCTCGCGCTGGCGGTGCCGCTCGCGATCTACGTCGTGGCGCTGGCCGGTATGCACGCGCTGGGCGAGCGCCGCGCGGTAGTGGCGCGGCCGGGCGTCGTGGTGGCCGTCGTGCTGCTCGTCGTCGGCCTGTGGGCACCGTCGATGGGCGCGAGCGTGCTGCTCATGGGTGTCGTCCTCGCGCTCGCGGTGGCCGAGCACGTGTGGTTCGGCGCGCGCTCGGTCCGCGCCATCGCCGCACCACAGGACCGCGCAGGCTGAGCGCTACTCGATCGGCTCGAGCAGGCCGGTGTCGACGTCGTACAGGAACCCCCCGACCAGCGTGCCGTCGGCGATGAGGGGGTGCGACCGCACTTTCGCGCAGTCCTCGCGCAGGGCCTGCACCTGGTTCGTGATGGCGTGGAAGGCCATCCACGTGGCGTCCTGACCGGCGCTCTCACCGACCCGGGACTGCAGCTCGGCCTCGGTGTTCGAGGCCATGGCGCAGCGCGTATGAGGCACGATGAGGATGCGACCGACGTTGAGCAGGTGCGTCGCCAGCACGAGCGCCTCGAGGGCGTTGCTGTCGACGCGGGCGCCGGGGTTGCGGAAGATCTTGGCGTCTCCGGGCTTGAGGCCGACGAGGTTGAGCGGGTCGATCCGCGAGTCCATGCACGTGACGATCGCGACGCCCGCCTGCGCGATGCCGTCGAACCCGGACAGGTCGAAGGCACCGGCATACGCACGGTTTGCTGCGATGAGGTCGTCGAATCCCGCTGGGCCAGAAGGGCGCCCGAGTCCCGGCTGATCGGGCTGGCCGGGCTGGTCGGGCTGGCCGGCGCTCACTGGAGCCCCGGCCGCTTGGTGATCGTGAACGCCATCGGCTTGCTCACCTCCGCGAAAAAGTCGTTTCCCTTGTCGTCGACGACGATGAAGGCGGGGAAGTCCTCGACGTCGATCTTCCAGACCGCCTCCATGCCGAGCTCTTCGTACTCGAGCACCTCGACGTGCCTGATGCAGTCCTGGGCGAGCCGGGCCGCCGGGCCGCCGATCGAACCGAGGTAGAAGCCGCCGTGCGAGGCGCAGGCCTCGGTCACCTGCTTGCTCCGGTTGCCCTTGGCGAGCATGACCTTGGAGCCGCCCGCAGCCTGGAACTGGTCGACGTAGGAGTCCATGCGGCCCGCGGTCGTCGGCCCGAAGGAACCGGACGGCATACCCTCCGGCGTCTTCGCGGGGCCGGCGTAGTAGACCGGGTGGTCCTTGAGGTACTGCGGCATCTCCTCGCCGGCGTCGAGCCGCTCCTTGATCTTGGCGTGCGCGATGTCGCGGGCGACGACGAGCGGACCGGTCAGGGACAGGCGCGTCTTGACGGGGTGCTTCGAGAGCTCCGCGATGATGTCGTCCATCGGCTGGGTCAGGTCGACCTTGACGACGACGTTCCGGCTGATCGAGGAGACACCGACCGCGTCGTCCTCGTGATCCCCCAGGTCGACGGCACCGGCGTCAGGCAGGAAGCGCGCCGGGTCGGTCTCGAGCTGCTCGATGAAGACGCCCTCCGGCGTGATCTTCCCCAGCGCCTGCCGATCGGCCGAGCACGAGACGGCGATGGCCACCGGCAGCGACGCGCCGTGGCGGGGAAGCCGGACGACGCGCACGTCGTGGCAGAAGTACTTCCCGCCGAACTGCGCGCCGATGCCGAACTGGCGGGTCAGCTCCAGAACCTTCTCCTCGAGCTCGGTGTCCCGGAACGCGTGCGCCGTCATCGAGCCGGTCTTCGGCAGTGTGTCCAAGTACTTCGCCGACGCGTACTTGGCTGTCTTCAAAGCGAACTCGGCGCTCGTGCCGCCGATCACGATGGCGAGGTGGTAGGGCGGGCAGGCGGCCGTGCCGAGGGAGCGCAGCTTCTCGTCGAGGAAGCGCATCATCGCGTCCTCGTTGAGGATCGCCTTCGTCTCCTGGTAGAGGTAGCTCTTGTTCGCCGAGCCACCACCCTTGGCCATGAAGAGGAACTTGTATGCCGTCTCGTGGCCCGGCGTCGTGTCGGCGTACAGCTCGACCTGCGCGGGCAGGTTGGAGCCGGTGTTGCGCTCCTCCCACATCGTCAGCGGTGCCATCTGCGAGTAGCGCAGGTTGAGCCTGGTGTAGGCGTCGAAGACGCCCTCGCTGATGGCGCGCTCGTCGGTGCCCGGCGTGAGCACCTGCTGGCCACGCTTGCCCATGACGATCGCCGTGCCGGTGTCCTGGCACATCGGCAGCACCCCGCCGGCGGCGATGTTGGCGTTCTTGAGCAGGTCGAGCGCGACGAACTTGTCGTTGTTGCTCGCCTCCGGGTCGTCGAGGATGTTGCGCAGCTGCTGCAGGTGCGCCGGCCGCAGGTAGTGCGCGATGTCGTGCATCGCCGTCTCCGTGAGCAGCCGCAGCGCCTCCGGCTCGACCTCGAGGAAGGTGCGGCCCCCCGGGCCCTCGACGGTGCGCACCCCCTCGGTCGTCAGCAGCCGGTACGGCGTCTCGTCGCTGCCGACCGGCAGCAGGTCCTCGTAGGCGAACTCGGCCACGGAGGTCTCCTTGCATGTGGGGTGAGGCGGTCGCGGACCGGCGTATGCCGCCTCGGCCCGTAGGGGCCTACCCGGGCACCCTGGCCCACGCGGCGGCATACGAAAGTCCCCTCCCAGCCTAGTGACGGCTGGGAGGGGACTGACGAGGAGGTCGACCTGGCTTGTCTGCGGCCGGCCGGGCCGACCGGGGATCAGCCCTTGACGGCGCCCGACGTGAGGCCGCGCACCATGAACCGCTGGAGCGCGAAGAACACGATCAGGGGCACCACCATGGTGATGAACGCTCCCGCTGTCAGGAGCTCAGCCCCTTGGCCTTGGGTTCCGAGCAGCTGCTGCAGCTTGACGATGACCGTCGTGTTGCCGCTGTTGAGGAACAGCTTGGCGATGAGCAGGTCGTTCCACACCCAGAGGAACTGCAGCGTCGCGAAGGCCGCGATGGCCGGGATCGACATCGGGAACACGAGCCTCCAGAAGGTCTGGAAGTGCGAGCACCCGTCGATCTTCGCCGACTCGACCACGCTGCGCGGCAGCGTGCTCATGTAGTTGCGCAGGGTATAGATGCACAACGGCATACCGAAGCCCGTATGCAGGATCCACACCGCGATGTACTGGCCGGAGATGCCCAGGCCACGCGGGCCGAAGATGTTGAGCATCGGCTGGAAGGCGACCTGGATCGGCACGACGAGCACGGCGATGATGAGCAGGAAGAAGAACTCCTTCAGCGGGAAGTTCATGAACGTGAAGGCGTATGCCGCGAACGCCGCGAACATGATCGGGATCAGCGTCGCCGGGATGGCCACGACGATGCTGTTGATGAACCCCGTGCCGAGGTCGGCGCCCGTCCAGGCCCCGCTGTAGTTGCTCGTCGTCCACTCGGAGCTGCCCGGGTTGAACAGCGCCGTCCACCAACCCGAGGTGGCCGCGGCGTCACGCGTGCGGAACGACGTGACGAGCAGGCCGATCGTCGGGATGGTCCACAGGAGCACGAAGATCGTCATCGTGACCATCGAGAACGGGCTGCGAGGCCGCCCGTCCTTCATGAGCTTTCGGCTCATCGGTTGGCCTCCTCGTTCTTGAAGTGGCGGATCTGGTACCAGATCAGCGGGATCACCGCGACGAGCAGCACGACGACGATCGCCGTCGCCTGGCCCGCCTGGCTGGCCGCGAACAGCTTGTTGAAGAAGAGGTTCGCGATGACGTTGGTGTTGTAGGCACCGTTGGTCGAGACGTAGACGATGTCGAACACCTTGAGCACGAGGATGAAGACCGTCACGAAGACGGTGATGATCGTGCCCTTGACCTGCGGGATGATCACGCGGAAGAAGATCTGCAGCTCGCTGGCGCCGTCGATGCGCGCGGCCTCGATGGTGTCCTCAGGGACACCCTTGATGGCCGAGCTGAGCAGCACCATCGCGAACCCGACCTGCAGCCAGATGAGGATCACCATGAGCAGGATCGAGTTGAGCTTGGCGGTCTCGATGGACAGCCACGTCTGCGGCTGGCCGCCGAGCCCGACCCAGATCGCGTTGAGCAAGCCGGTCTGCGCCTGGCCGGGGTTGTTGTAGGCGTAGATGAGACCCCAGATGGCGGTCGCGCCGACGAACGAGATCGCCATCGGCAGGAACACCATGCTCTTGGCGACCTTCTCACCGGTGCCCGAGAGCTTGTCGGAGAGGACCGCGACGGCGACGCCGAGCGCGACGACGACGGCAGGGACGATGATCAACCACAGGATGTTGTTGAGGATCGACTGCCAGAACTCCGGGTCGCTGAAGATCGTCTTGTAGTTCTGCAGCCCGACGTAGGCCGTGCTGTCGGCGTTCGCGAACGAGTAGTTGATCGTCTGGAACGTCGGGTAGATCAGCATCAGGCCGACGAGTGCCAGGCCCGGCAGCAGGAAGGCGTACGGGATGAAGCCCTCGGACAGCCGCTGCGGCAGCGCCTCGACGAACATGTTGAGGAAGTAGAAGATCAGCATCGCCCCGCCGACCCCGACGACCATCGCGATGAGGCCGATCAGCGCCTTGTTGTTGGCGAACCACTGCGGGTAGTACCCGAGGGCGAGCAGGAGGTTGATCATCAGCCAGACGCTGACGACCAACCCGATGATCCCGATGATGAGCTTCATCGGCTGGAGGCCGACGTTGCCCTCGGGAGACCGGGCGCGGGTCCGTGGCGCGGAGCCCGCCGTGGTGGTGTCGGTAGTCATCACTTGGGCCACGAATTCTCGATGTTGTCGACCGTGGTCTTCGTGTCCTGCCCGTTCTCCCACTTGACCATCTCGGTCCAGAAGGTGCCCGAGCCGACCTCCTTCGGCATCGCGTCAGAGCCGTCGAAGCGCACCACGCTGGCCTTGTTGGCGATCTCTGCGATCTTCTTGGTCGTCTCGTTCGGGTAGTTCGACAGGTCGAACGTCTTGTGCGGTGAGAGCCAGCCACCGGCCTGCGCCCACTTGTCGCCGAACTTGTCGGAGGTGAGGAACTGCATGACCTTCTGGGCGTCGGGGTCGTTGCCGTTGAAGAGCGCCGCGAGGTCACCGCCACCGAGGATGCCGACGCCCTGGTAGCCACCCGCGAACGGCGGGTAGACGAAGATGCCGACCTGGTTGTCGAGGTCCGCCTGGACGTTCTTGGGGTAGAACGTGGTCGCGAAGTTGCCCTGGCGGTGCAGCATGCACTTCGGCGGGTTGGAGAACGCCGGGGTCATCGCGTCACCGAAGGCGGTGTTGAGCACGCCCTTGGAGCCGCCGAGCACCTGGGTCGGGTCCTTGGCGATCGTCGCGAAGTAGTCGAACGCCTTGATGACGCGCGGGTCGTTGAACGGGATGCGGTGCGCGACCCAGTCGTCGTAGACGTCCGGGCCCCACATGCGGAGCATGAGCTCCTCGATCCAGTCCGTGCCGACCCAGCCGGTCGCCTGGTCGGAGCCCCATCCCATGCACCACGGGGCGATGCCGGCTGCCTTGATCTTGTCCGCGACGTTGGTCTGGAGGTCCTGGACCGTCGCGGGGTGCGTGTCGTACCCGGCCGACTCGTAAGCCTTCTTCGGGTACCACACGATGCTCTTGACCGCGTTGCGCATCGGAGCGCCGTAGACGCGGCCCTTGTACCGGGCGACGTCGAGGAAGCCGGGCAGCAGGGTCTGCTGGAGCTTGTCGTAGTCGAGGTACGTGTCGATCGGCTGGACCTTGCCCTGCTTGGCGAACTCGATGAGCCCGCCGGGCTGCGGGAACAGCGCGATGTCGGGCGAGTCGCCCGAGTTGACCTTCTGCTTGACGGTCGTCGTGAAGTCCTGGTCGGACGTGTACTGGATGTCGATGCCGCTGGCCTTCTCGAAGGCTGCCAGCGATGCGTTGAAGTTCTTCTCCTCGTCTCCACCGAACGCGCCAAGGATGGTGACCACCTTGTCGTTGTCCGGCGTCCCCCCGTCGACGTATCCACTCAGTCCCGCACTGCCCCCGCCACCTGCGGCATTGGGGTTCTGTAGGCACCCGGACAGCATGGCTGCGGCTGCCGCGGCCGCTCCTGCCGCCATGAGTGCCCGTTTCGGGATTCCGGTCATCGTCGCTCCTCGTCGTTGAGTTGTGCGTTGATCCCCACCGATCAACGTGACGCGCGTCACGTGAGGTAGTCCATTCCTACCGCGTGTAGTGGGACCGGTCTAGTCACTTGACCTGCACGTGACCTTTGGGCTCTGGAGCCGCGAATGCCCTAGAGAACGCTGGAAACACGAGGAGACCCCCGGGTCGGACCGGGGGTCTCCTCGTGTGACGTGTGTGTCTGGTGTGCTTGGTGTGCCGTGTCGAGCGGCTGCGAAGCGGCCTACCACGGCGGCCTCGGCGGCCTACGGGCTAGACGCAGCGGCCGTCCTTGCACTCGTGGTCGAACAGGGCCCGGGCGAGCACGGTCGTCATGTCGGCCGGAGACGGCGCCGAGTAGAAGTCGGAGTACGTCATCTTCGAGATCTCGCTCATCGACTTCGAGTCCACGTCGGGCCCGATGCCGATGGTCGTGATCGCGATCGGCTTCTTCGGGTCGCTGGCGGCGCGCAGGTTGGCCTTGAGCTGCTCGAGCGTGATGCCGTTGGGGTCGTCGTTGCGGCCGTCGGTGAGGATGACCACCGCGTTGACGCGCTCCGGGTCGTAGTTGCGCTGGGCCTGCTGGTATGCCGCCCACATCGTGTCGTAGAGGCCGGTGCCCCCGCCGACGTTCTTGGCCAGGTTGGCCGCCGCGGTGGCGACCTGCGCCCGGTGCGTGTCGTCGTCGAGCCGGCCGATGGGCACCATCGGCTTGTAGTCCGCGCCACCTGCGCCGATCCCGATCGAGAAGACCCACAGGCCGAGCTTGGTGGTCTTCGGCAGAGCGGCCAGCGCGATGCCGGCGGCCTCCTGGGTGATCGCGACCCGGGTGGTGTTGCCGACCTTGTCGTTCATCGACCCGGACACGTCGAAGACCGCCAGGATCGAGAAGTCGGTCGTCGCGGTCTGCCACACGTCGGTGGCGGCGGCCACGGCCTCGGCGTCGGGCGTCGGGCCGATGTCGACCGCGCCCACGCTGCCTGCTGGGGTCGGCATCGTCACCGGCACGGCGGTGGAGCGCATTCCGTACTGCGCGAAGAGCTTTGCGGCCGCCGGTGTCATGAGGTAGGCGCGCAGCAGCTCGACGGCCTGGTCGCGGACCGGGTCGGTGGCCACGTTGATGAGGGAGAACTCGAAGGCCGGTGTGCCCTCGGTCGGCGTCACGGAGACCATCTTGTGCTCGGGGTAGAGCCGGTTGTGGTCGATGAGGTCGGCCTCGGAGACCGGGAAGGCCGCGGCATCCTGGGGGGTCTCGTTGTACGTCGCGAAGAGGTCGTCGATAGACGCCGCGGCGCCCTTGGCGAGCTTCGGGATGATGACGCGGCCCTGCTCGCCGCTCAGCTGCGGCAGCGCGGACGCGAGCGTCAGCATGCCGGCCGTCGTCGACCGGGGGTCGCTCATCCGGATCGGGTTGTCGGACGCGACGAGCTCGAGCCACTTGGGCTGGCCCTCGAGCTTGCTGGCCTGGGTCGGGTCCATCGCGATGACGAGGGGGCTCTTGGCGAAGGCCTTGGCCGGCTTCGCGTTGAGGTGTGCGGTCTCGTTGACTCGCTCCACCCATCGCGGGGAGTCGGGGATCCACGCGTCGGGCCGGTCGGGCTGGCCCTGGCCGAGGCCGATCATGGCCTCGATCGGCGACTTGCCCTTGACGACGTAGTCGACGCACGGTGACTCCGGGTCCGCCTGGTACTCCTTGGCGAGGGCGAGAACCGCGGGCTGGGCGGCCTCGGAGGCCCACACCGAGACCGGTGTGCGCTCGGGACACGACTTGCCGGTCGGGATGGCTGCGGCCGCCACCGGCGTCTCGCCGCGTCCCTGCCACCACTTGAACCCGCCGACGCCGGCGCCGACGAGCAGCACGACACCGAGCACGGCCGCAAGGATCCGGTTGCGTCGTGCTCGGGCGATCTTGGCTTCGAGAGCCTTGCGCGAGGCCCGGCTCTCGATCAGGCTCTGCTCATACGGGCCTGGAGGGCGTTGTGGAGGGGAGGGGTTGGACACGGGGTTTCCTCACATGAGGACGCCCCGGTACCGGGGCGTCAGGGTGAACCACCGGCCAAAACTACCCGGCGATCCGCGCAGAATGGTGCCCGACCCCTCGGTTCTTTGTCGAATGTCCGATTTGCGCTCAGCCCAGATCGGCGCGCACGGGGGCGTGCGCACCCGCGCGCCCGACCGTGAGCGCCGCTGTGCACAAGGCCCGTTCGACGGCCGGGAGCACGTCCTGGAGCGACGCGGAGTGCAGCGCCTGCCGTGCCTCCGGGCCGCCGAGCAGGCCCGCGTCGAGCAGGCCGGACACGAGTCCGGCCATGAAGGAGTCGCCCGCCCCCACAGTGTCGACGACGATGACGGCGGGTGCCGGGAGGGTGAGCTGCTCGCCCGTCCGGCTGAGCCGCACCACCGCGCCGGCGCCGCCCCGGGTCATGACCACGAGCGCCGGGCCGAGCCGTCCCCATGCCGCGAGGACGTCGTCGACGAGCTCGCCCGGGCACAGCCACGCGATGTCCTCGTCACTGACCTTGACGACGTCCGACAGCGCGATCGAGCTCTCGATGACGCGCCGCGCCTCATCGGCCAGGCCCATGAGCGACGGGCGGGCGTTCGGGTCGTAGGACACCGTCGCCCCGAGGCTGCGCGCCTGCACGAGCGTCTCGCGCACCTGGCCGCCGCCCGGCTCCAGCACCGCAGCGATGCTGCCCGTGTGGACGTGGTCGTATGCCGTGAGGCCGGGAACCGCGGCCACCTGCCACTCGAGGTCGAACACGTAGGTCGCCGCCCCGGCGGCGTCGATCGTCGCGTGGGCGACCGACGTGAAAGGGGCCCCCAGCGAGCCGGCGGTCAGCGCGACCCCGTGCTCACGGCATACCTGCTCGATGCGGGCGCCGCGGGCGTCGGTGGCGATCCACGTCGCGAGGTCGACGGGGTGGTCGAGCGCGGCGAGGCCGAAGGCGACGTTGGCGGGGCTCCCGCCGACGTGCTCGTCGGTGGCGCCGTCCGGCGTGGTGACAGCGTCGATGAGGGCCTCGCCCACGACCAGCGTGCGAGCCGGGGGAGCAGCCGAGGGAGTGCTCGTCATCGTCCGCTCACTCGTCGATCATGTCGACGCTGCCGAACCAGCCGGGGCGGTCGAACCGGTGCTGGCTCTCGATGGTCCGAATGGTGCCGCTGCGCGAGCGCATGACGAGGGAGTTGGTGCGAGCCGATCGGGCGCCGTAGCGCACACCCCGGAGCAGCTCGCCGTCGGTGATCCCGGTGGCCACGAAGAAGCACTCGCCCACGACGAGGTCGTCCGTCGACAGGACCCGGTCGAGGTTGTGCCCCGCGTCGAGCGCCTTCTGCCGCTCGTCGTCGTCCTTGGGCCACAGCTTGCCCTGGATGACGCCGCCGATGCACTTGATCGCGCAGGCGGCGATGATCCCCTCGGGCGTCCCGCCGACGCCGAGGAGCAGGTCGACACCGGTGTCGGGCCGTGCCGCCATGACGGCGCCGGCGACGTCGCCGTCGACGATGTAGCGGATGCGGGCGCCGGTGCGACGCACTTCGTCGGCCAGGTCGCTGTGGCGCGGACGGTCGAGCATGACCACCGTGACGTCGGCAGGCGTCTCGCCCTTGGCCCGGGCGATCCGGCGGATGTTCTCGGCAACGGGCAGGCGGATGTCGACGACGTCGGCGGCGTCCGGGCCGGTCGCGAGCTTGTCCATGTAGAAGACGGCGGACGGGTCGTACATGGCGCCCCGGTTGGCCACGGCCATGACGGACACGGCGTTCGGCATGCCCTTCGCGGTGAGGGTCGTGCCGTCGATCGGGTCGACGGCGACGTCGACCTCCGGGCCGGTGCCGTCTCCGACGAGCTCGCCGTTGAAGAGCATCGGGGCGTTGTCCTTCTCGCCCTCGCCGATGACGACCACCCCGCGCATGCTGACCGTCGAGATCATCGCGCGCATCGCCTCGACGGCGGCACCGTCGGCGCGGTTCTTGTCGCCGCGGCCCACCCAGCGGCCACCGGCCATCGCGGCCGCCTCCGTGACCCGCACCAGCTCGAGTGCGAGGTTGCGGTCCGGCGTGCTGTGCTTCATGGGCGGTCCTCCGTCGGCGCTGAACGAGTCGGCGCCAGCCTAGCGGTGGCCCGGCCCCCGGTTTGGAGCGTGTCCGGGAGTCGGGGACGATGGGGCTATGACCACCCCGTCGACGCCGTCGACATCGCCAGCCCACCCCGGCCCCGCGGATCTCCCGGAGGCCCGCTCGCTGGTGTCCCCGACGTCCGGCTCGGGCGTACCCGCCGCGGACGGCTCGGGCGAGCAGGCGCCGCCGCGCAGCCGCTACTCGATGGGCACGCTGCCCAACATGCTGCGGTCGCTGCTGGTGATCGGGGCGCTCGTCCTCGCTCTCGTGGCCATCGTCCCGCGGATCAGCTCGGTCCAGCGCACGGCCGTCGACGCCTCCGCCAAGGCGGGCCAGGTCGCTGCGCAGACGTCATGGCCCGTCGAGCTGCCCCAGGGCCTCGGCGACGGCTGGGTCCCCACCGTCGCCACGTATGCCGCCGGCACCGAGAAGGTGCCCACGTTCACCACCGTCTGGACGACCCCGGGCGGCGGCGACATCGCCCTGAAGCAGGCCGTCAAGGTCACCGACGGATGGCTCAAGCGCTCGGTCAACGACGGCGTCCCGAGCGGCAGCGCGAACGTCGGCGGCCGGACGTTCGAGCGGTACCTCTCGGGCAGCGCCGGGCAGGTCAGCTACGTCGTGCGTGGCGCTGGCGCCGACGGCCTCACCATCGTGGCGACCACGACCGCGCCCGAGGACGAGCTCAAGGCCTTCGTCGCCGCTCTCCGCCCCGTCAGCCCGACTCGCTGACCCCGACCGCAGACCGTCTGCCAGCGACCTGCTGCGCGGTCAGGTCTCGTCGTCGAAGATCTCGTCATCGGCGTGCAGCGGGGCAGCGGCGGCAGCGCCGCGTCCGACGGGAGCAGCGGCCTGTGGCTGGGTGGCTCGCTCGATCTCGGCCTGCGCGCCGTCGAGCCACCGGGCGCAGTGCGCCGCGAGAGCCTCGCCACGCCTCCACAGGCGCATCGAGTCCTCGAGCGGCGCCTGACCGGCCTCGAGCTTGGCGACGATCGCGATGAGCTCCTCGCGGGCGTCCTCGTATCCCATCTCGGCGATGTCCGGGAAGGAGGCGCTGTCGGGCGTCGTCGGGTCAGCCATGGCCAACACCCTAGGCGGTGCCCCCGTCGCTCTTCTTCGCGCGACTCGCTGGGCGACGGGCCGCGCCCCCAGCGCCACTGGCCGGACGCTTCGCCTTCGGAGTGGTCCGGTCCGCCGCGCCGTCGCTGACCGGCCGCACACCGAAGTCCCCCCGCGCCACACGGACCCGCAGCAGCTCGCCGACCCCGACGTCGTCACGGTCCATGACCACGCGGCCGTCGCGATGCTGGACGACGGCATACCCGCGTTCCAGGGTCGACTGCGGCGACAGGGCCACGACCTGGCGGCGCAGGTGCTCCGCCTCGTCGGCGGCCCGGTGCAGCCGTGCCTCGATGCGCGACGACACGCGCGAACGCAAGGCCGACACCTCCTGGCGCCTCGCCCGCACGAGCGAGACCGGGTCGGCCATGACGGGCCGGGTCACGAGGGACCGCAGACCTGACCGCTCCGCCACGAGCCGTCGCCCGAGGGCACGCCGGAGCCGGTCGCGTCCACCGTCGACGAGCCCCAGCTCGCGCTCGGCATCTGGCACGACCTTCTTGCCGGCGTCCGTGGGCGTCGAGGCTCGCCAGTCGGCGACGAGGTCGAGCAACGGCTGGTCGACGTCGTGCCCGATCGCGCTGATCACCGGGGTGCGAGCTTCGGCCACAGCGCGGATCATGGCCTCGTTGCTGAAGGGGAGCAGCTCCTCGAGCGCGCCACCTCCGCGCGCGATGACGATGACATCGACCATTGAGTCTGCATCGAGCTCACGGAGCGCCTCGATGACCTCCGTCACTGCGGTGGCGCCTTGGACCGCAACCTCGCGGATCTCGAAACGCACTGCGGGCCAACGACGCCGGGCGTTCTCGACGACGTCCTTCTCCGCCGCGGAGCTACGTCCGGTGATCAGGCCGACGCGGTTCGGCAGGAACGGGATCCGCCGCTTTCGTTCGGCATCGAAGACACCCTCCGACGCGAGCGTCCGCTTGAGGATCTCGATCCGTGCGAGCAGGTCGCCGATGCCGACGGGCCGGATCTGTCGTGCCTCGAGCTGCAGCGTGCCGCGCTTGGTCCAGAACGTGGGCTTGGCCTGGAGCACGACCCGCGCGCCCTGCGTCAGCGGGACCGCCATCGCGTTGACCGCGTTCATCGGCACCGAGACGGACAGCGACATGTCGACGTCCGGGTCGCGCAGCGTGAGGAACGCCGTGCCGCCGCGCGGCGTGAACTGCACGACCTGTCCCTCGACCCAGAGCTGGCTCATCCGGTCGACGTAGTCGCTGATCTTGAGACTGAGGACGCGCACCGGCCACGGCCGCTCGGCCGTCGTGTCGGCCGCCTTGTCGGGCAGCGGGCTGGGCATGCTCACGCGCGCAACGATAGGCCGTCATCGCTCCGCGAGGCGGCACACGGCCGAGGCGTATGCCGTCCGGCCGGGTCCACGAGCGAGTGCCCGCTCACCGGTGGTTCGGCCGGGTGCCCCGAGTGCTCGACGGAGGGAGCGGCCTTCCCGGCGCGGGTCGCGGCGATCAGGAACGTACGATGGCCACATGAGCGCCAGCACCGAGACGCCCGAGTCCGCCACGCCCAAGAGGGTCCTGCTCGCTGCTCCGCGCGGCTACTGCGCCGGCGTCGACCGCGCCGTCGTGACGGTCGAGAAGGCTCTCGAGCTCTACGGCCCGCCCGTCTACGTGCGCAAGCAGATCGTGCACAACAAGCATGTCGTGACGACCCTCGAGAAGCGGGGCGCGATCTTCGTCGACGAGACCGACGAGGTGCCGGAGGGCGCCACGGTCATCTTCTCGGCCCACGGCGTCGCGCCGGTCGTGCACGAGGAGGCGGCGGCGCGCAGCCTCAAGACCATCGACGCGACGTGCCCGCTCGTGACCAAGGTCCACCGCGAGGCGGTGCGGTTCGCGAACGACGACTTCGACATCCTGCTCATCGGCCACGAAGGCCACGAGGAGGTCGTCGGCACCTCGGGCGAGGCTCCGGAGCACATCACCCTCGTCGACGGCCCCGACGATGTCGAGAACGTCACCGTCCGCGACCCCGAGAAGGTCGTGTGGCTGTCGCAGACGACCCTGTCGGTCGACGAGACGATGGAGACGGTGGCCCGGCTCAAGGAGAAGTTCCCAGCCCTGCAGAGCCCTCCGTCCGACGACATCTGCTACGCGACCCAGAACCGCCAGCTCGCGGTGAAGCAGATGGCCAAGGACACCGACCTCATGATCGTCGTCGGCTCGCGCAACTCGTCGAACTCGGTCCGGCTCGTCGAGGTCGCACTCGAGCACGGCGCTGGCGCGGGGCATCTGGTCGACTACGCCGACGAGATCGACGAGTCGTGGCTCGACGGTGTGACGACAGTCGGGGTCACGTCGGGGGCGAGCGTGCCGGAGGTGCTGGTGCGCGACGTGCTGTCCTGGCTGGGAGATCGGGGCTACGACACGGTCGAGCCGGTCATCGCAGCCGAGGAGTCGCTGTTGTTCGCCCTGCCCAACGAGCTGCGGCGCGACATCAAGAGGCTCTCGGGGACCGAGGTCGGCACGGTGCGCCACGATGCCGCATTCGAGGAGTCTGGCTCGCTGCACTGAGCCGCCCCCCGCCACCCTCCCGATCTTCTGGTCGAGTGAGCGGCCGAGCTGCGACGCTGCCACGAGGTGGGGGCGGTCAGCCGCCCAGTGCCTTGATGAGCGCTGGACCGAGGTCGTCGACGCTCTTGGTCGGGACGTACTCGCCACCGGTGATGGCGACGATCTGCCCCATTGCGGCGGCGTCGGCCCGGTCGCCGATGCCGAGGACGACGAGCCGGACGGGCTTCGCGGAGCTCTTCGCCCGTGCCAGCTGCTTCTTGAGCAGGTCGAGCGACAGGCCGTAGTCGTCCTCGTTGGGACCGTCCGCGACCACGATGACGGTGTTGGTGTAGCCGGGCTTCCAGGCGGAGGTCGCGCGGCTGTAGGCCGCCGCGATCGTGTCGTAGAGCCCGCTGCCGCCGCCGACCGCCTTGTCGAGGCCGGAGACGGCCCGGTCGAGGTCGCCGAGATGCTTGCTCGTGCCGAGCCCGCCGTAGTCGACCAGCTGCTTGTAGTCGTCGGCCTTGTCGCCCACGTGCAGCGAGTAGATCCACATCGCGGCGATGGTCGTGGGCGAGACGGCGGCGGTCGCCCGGACCGTCGAGCGCTGGACGATCGACAGGCGGGTGCCGTTCTCGCCGCGCTCGAGCATCGAGCCCGATACGTCGACCGCAAGCAGCGCCTGCACCTTGGGTGCGGCGGCGTTCCACAGCCCGGCCGCATGGTTGACCACGTCGTCCTTGGGCCGGTCGGTCACCTTGACCTCGCCGTACATCGGCGACGGTGGCTTCGGGTCAGCGCCACCTGGCGTGCGGAATCCGTTGTCCTGCAGCACCTTTCGAGCCTCATCGGACCTGAGGAAGTCGCTGAGGGCCGTGACGAGCGGAACAACGGCGTTGTCCTTGCTCAAGGTGGCCAGGGAGTACTCGAGGGCGGCGGACCCCTCGGAGGGGGCCACGGCGGCGAGCTGCTCCTCGGGGTGGGCGGCATTGAAGGCGATGAGCTGGGCCTCGGCGACCACGGCTCCGGTCGCCGGCTTGCTCTGGGCGAGTCCGTCCAAGGTGATCGTCGTGGCGCTTCGCGGGGCGGCCGCGGCCAGGACCGTCCGAAGCTGCTGCTCCGCCATGGTGGCGGCCGCGGCCCCGATCGCCACCCGCCCGGTGATCGAGCGGTTGGGGTCAGGGATCCGCAGCGGCGTGCTGCCGGTCAGCAGGTCGGCCCACCCGCGCTTCTCCCCGAGCGCAGCGGCCGTCTCGGTGGGCATCGCCACGACGAGGGGGCTGGACGCGAACGCCGGGTCGGTCTGGACCGTGCTGCCGGACACCGCGGCGGCGCGTCCCAGCCAGTAGGTCGAGTCGGTGATCCAGGCGTCCGGGCGTCCGGAGACGAGGGAGCCGGCGACGGCGAAGGACTCGGCAGGCTCGATGGAGTATGCCGCACATGGGCCGTCGGAGTGGGTGCTCAGGGCCTGGGCCGCTGCGGCGACCGCCGGAGCGATCACCGGAGCGACGGCGACGCGCACCGTCGCCGGGTCGGGGCAGGACGTGGGCCGGGCGGCGGACTCGGGCACGGTGGTGGCGATCTCGCGCTTGGTGAGCACGGTCCACGTGCCGTATGCCGCGCCACCGACGATCGCGAGGGCCGCGACGGCCGCGATCGCGCGGTTGCGACGACGCCGCCTCGTGCGCTGGCGTGTCTCCTGCTCGATCCGGTCCCGGGAGTCGAGCAGGCTCTGCTCGTACGGACCGACTCGGCGCGTCGGCGTGGCGCTGTGCTGTTCTGGACCTGGCCCCCCTGAACCGGTCACGCTCTGTTCACTCTCACGGCGGGTATTCTCCGTGGCCGACCGTCAGGTGTCCACTTCTCTCCCATATCGGACGTCTGCGGCGCAACTCGACACGCCCTCAGCCGGTGCCCTCGTGACGAACCTGACTCCGGCCGAGCTCGTCCCGGAGGTAGGCGTCATCGCGGGCCTCACGGGCCTCGCGGCCCAGGTCGTCGGTGAGCTCGCTCGCGCTGAGGGTCCTCGGCGAGGCCTCGACCGGCTCCAGGGTGGCGGGACGCTCCGACGTCAGGTGCAGCTCGTGCATGCGCCTGGCGGTGACGAGGACCCGGGACTCGAGCGTCCCGACGAAGCGGTTGTACTGCTCGACCGACCTGGCGAGCGACTGGCCCATCGTCGTCACGTGCCCGCCGAGGGTGGCCAGCCGGGCGTAGAGGTCCTGCCCGAGCGCGAGCAGCTCCCGTGCGTTCTGCTCGAGGGAGTCCTGCTGCCAGATCGCACCGATGGTGCGCAGCACCGCGAACAAGGTGCCCGGAGATGCGAGCACGACCTTGCGGGACAGCGCGTGCTCATAGAGACCTGGGTCGTCGGCAAGGGCCGCGGCAAGGATCGCCTCGCCCGGCACGAAGCACACGACCACCTCGGGGGAGCGGCTGAACGCGGACCAGTAAGCCTTGCCGGCGAGCGACTCGACGTGTCGCCGCAGGGCGGTGGCATGGGCCGCCAGCAGCTCGGTGCGCTCCGTGTCGGACACCGTCTCGCCATGGGCCTGCAGGAAGTGCGCCATCGGTGCCTTGCTGTCGACCACGACGTGCCGCGACCCAGGCAGGTTGATGACGGCATCGGGACGCACGGTCGCTCCGTGCCGGCTGACCCGGGTCACCTGCTCGTCGAAGTCGCAGCGCGCGATGAGGCCGGAGAGCTCGAGGACCCGACGCAGCTGCACCTCACCCCACGCACCCCGGACCGTCGACGCGTTGAGAGCGGTGGCGAGCGTGGCCGTCTCGGAGCGAAGCGACTCCGTCGAGCGGCTCACCTCGCTCAGCCGCTCACCGAGCTGGCCGAACTGCTGGGCCCGGTCGCGCTCGAGCGCCCCGACTTGGCGCTCGACCCGGCCGATGGTGTCGCGCAGCGGGGACAGCAGCGCGACCGTCGCGTCCTCGTCGGCGCGGGACGACTCGAGGTCGACGACGCGCTCACGCAGCACGTTGCGCTCGGCCTCCGCTGCCGCCGACCGCGCGAGCAGCGTCGAGCGGACTCCCAGCCAGGCCAGGAGGGCTCCGACGGCGAGACCCACGACGAGCCCGACGAGCAGCGAGGTTGCATCCATGGCGCAACCGTCGCAGAAGGCGCCGACAGCGGCCCGCGCCGACACGGCATACGCCGCCGGTTTCAGCGAAGCCCGTCGTGCTGGTGGTCGGGTTGCCGGTCACGGCCCCCGTCCTGGTGAGCCCGGCCCCCCGACCGGGCTCATCTGCACTGACGCGCCCAGCACCGGGAAAGGTTGCCTCCCGGCGAGACGTGACCTTCGTGACCGCCCGGCGTCCTCGCCGCCGCGGTCTGTTAGACACGACTCGTGAGCGAGTACGACGACGCGATCCGGCTCGAGGCCGGCGACGACCCCGCGACCCGGCACGGCATGTTCCACGAGGAGTGGATGATCGGGAACGCCGTCAACGGTGGGCTCGTCATGGCCACCGCCCTGACGGCGCTGGGACAGCACCTCGCTGCCGACCCGACCGAGACCACCGAGCACCATGATCCCGTCGTGCTGAGCGCCTACTTCATGACGGCCTCACTGCCGGGCCCCTTCACCGTGACGACCGAGGTGGTGCGATGCGGCCGCAGGCTGTCGACCGGGCAGATGACCGTCCACCAGACCGGCGCCGACGGCGAGCGCGTCGAGCGCATGCGCGCCATCGGCTCGTTCGGCAACCTCACCGACCTGGAGCTGCAGCGCCAGGCGGCCCCGCCCGACCTGCCGCCGCCCGACCAGTGCCTGTCCACCGAGCAGGCGCCTCCAGACTTCCTGGCGAACTCGAAGTTCCTCGACCGCGTCGACCTGCGACTCGACCCGGCCACCGCGGGCTGGTCTGTCGGACGGCCGTCCATGCAAGGCGTCATGCGAGGGTGGTTGCGGCTCAAGGACGGTCGCGAGCCGGACACGACGATGCTGATGCTCGCCCTCGACGCGCTCCCTCCGGTCGCATTCGACCTCGGGTTGTTCGGGTGGACCCCGACGCTCGAGTTCACGGGCCACGTGCGGCGTCGTCCTGAGCCCGGCTGGCTGCGGGTGGCGCTGCACAGCGAGACGCTCGGCGGCGGGATGATGGAGGAGGACGCCATGATCTGGGACTCCGCCGGAGCCCTCGTCGCCCAGTCGCGCCAGCTGTGCGGGGTGCGCCCGGCGCGCTAGGAAACGGACGGCATACCCCCCGCCGAAACACACCCGGAAACCGTCGCCCCGGCACAGGGGCAACTCGAAGGAGCTGGAGGTTCCGGGTGCGTCGCGCATGATGACGTGGTCGGGGGCGCTTGTCGACGCAACTAGACTGCTCGTCTTGTGGCACTCACCATCGGAATCGTCGGGCTCCCCAACGTCGGCAAGTCGACACTCTTCAACGCGCTGACCAAGAACAACGTGCTCGCCGCGAACTACCCGTTCGCGACGATCGAGCCCAACGTCGGCGTCGTGCCCCTCCCGGACGGGCGGCTGGCGACCCTCGCCGGGATCTTCGGCTCGGAGCGGATCCTGCCGGCCACGGTGAGCTTCGTCGACATCGCCGGCATCGTCCGTGGCGCGAGCGTGGGCGAGGGCCTCGGCAACAAGTTCCTCGCCAACATCCGCGAGGCCGACGCGATCTGCCAGGTCGTGCGCGTCTTCAACGACGACGACGTCGCCCACGTCGACGGCAAGGTGGACCCGCGCTCCGACATCGAGACCATCGAGACCGAGCTCATCCTCGCGGACCTGCAGACGCTCGAGAAGGCCGTCCCCCGCCTCGACAAGGAGGTGAAGGGCAAGAAGGCCGACAAGGCGGTGCTCGACACCGCGCTCGCGGCGCAGCGGGTGCTCGAGGAGGGCAAGACGCTGTATGCCGCTGGGTCGGCTGCCGGGGTCGACCCGGCCCTCGCGCGCCAGCTCGGGCTGCTGACGACCAAGCCGTTCATCTACGTCTTCAACCTCGACGAGGACCAGCTCGCTGACGAGGACCTGAAGAAGGAGCTGGCCGCCTCGGTCGGGCCCGCCGACTCGGTCTTCCTCAACGCCAAGCTCGAGATGGACCTCATGGAGATGGAGCCCGACGATGCGCTCGAGCTCCTGCAGAGCTTCGGCGCCGAGGAGTCGGGTCTCGACCAGCTCGCCCGCGTCGGCTTCCACACGCTCGGACTGCAGACATACCTCACCGCCGGGCCGAAGGAGTCGCGCGCCTGGACGATCGGCAAGGGCTGGACTGCTCCCCAGGCCGCCGGGGTCATCCACACGGACTTCCAGCGTGGCTTCATCAAGGCCGAGATCGTCGGCTACGACGACCTCGTCGCCGCCGGCACGATGAACGCCGCCAAGGCCGCCGGCAAGGTCCGGATCGAAGGCAAGGACTACGTGATGTCCGACGGCGACGTCGTCGAGTTCCGCTTCAACGTGTAGTCAGCGGAGTTTGCGCAGGTCAGACGGCACGGAGACCCCGCGCGGTCCGCAGGGAGTCCGCAAGAAGGTCAGAGGCAGCCTTCCGGGTCCGGTCCTCAGCGGTCGGCCACAGGTGCGCATAGGTCGTCAGGGTCGTCGTCGCCTTCGCATGTCCGAGGGCACGCTGCACCGTCACGACGTCACATCCGGCAGCGATGAGACCCGAGGCGTAGAAGTGCCGCAGGTCGTGCAGCCGGTACTTGACCCCGTGCGCTGCACAGGCTCGACGCCACCAGTGGCCGACAGTGTTCTGGTGGGGCGGCTGCTGCCCGTCGTCGGCAAACACCCACTCGGTCCGGCTCGTCTTGGCGAGGTGGTCCGTCAGCATCGTCACGAGGCGAGCAGGGATGTAGACGACCCGCTCTGAGCCGTACTTGGGTGGCTTGATCTCGACCCCGCCACCAGTCTCGCGCTGCACCTGGCGCTCGACCGTGATGGTCTGGGCCTTCACGTCGATGTCCTCAGGACGCAGGGCGGCAGCCTCACCGAGACGCAGCCCGGCAAACGCGCACACGCCCCACAGGACGGCCATGTCGTCGGCCAGGAGCGCTCCGACCTCGGCAGGCTTGGGGATGGCCATGGCTGCCTCACGACGCCGCTGACGGGGCAGCGTGACGCCCGAGGAAGGGTCACGGACGATCCGCCTGTCCTCGACCGCTGCCCGCAACACACCGCGCACATTGGTGACCCGCGTATGGATGGTGCCGCTGGCGAGCCCACGGTCGACCATCGCCTTGACCCACGCCTGCACGTGGGTCGTGCGGATGTCCTTCAGTGGTCGGTCCTTGGCTGTGAAGTCTCCGGCTGCGAGGTCCATGGCCCGTCGCGTGCCGGTGGCCCACACCTGACCGGTTGCCCACTCGGCGTAGAACTGGGCGAAGGTCAGGCGGCTGCGGTCGGGGTCGACGTAGTCACCTCGGACCACTGAGGCCGTGACGCTGTCGAGCCACCGCTGAGCGTCGACCTTGCGAGGGAAGTGCCGCGCGTGCTCCTTGTCGTGCTCGTCGCGGTAGCGCGCACGCCACTGGCCGTTCGGTCGCTTGGCGATGGATGCCATGTCAGTTCTCCTCTTCCTCTGCTCGTCGCAGCACGTCGTCAGCCATGCGTTGCAGCCGCTCCGCTTGGACCCTTGCTCGGGCAACTCGGTCAGGACCATGAGCGAGGGCTTCCAGCGAACTGTTCAGTGCCACAGTCAGTTCCACAGCCTCCGCGAGCCTGAGTGGACGCCTGCCCAACTCAGTCCGGGCGATGAGTGTCTGCTGCCACTTGTGCCCAGTCAGGTCCGTCATGAGTCGTGCGAGGCCGTCTTGGCTCAGTCCTGCACTCTGCCGGATCGCTGCGAGGTTCAGACCGATCCGCTCGTCGTTGGTGATCATGGGGCAATGCTACTACGTACTTACCCGTGTGTATGTGTAGGTACTTGCCTTTCGAACGTTTGTACGGCAGCCTCTGTCTTGTGCAGAGGTCGAGTGACCTCAAAAGGCATTGCACGAACGAGAAGTAGAGAACCCGATGAACGACAGCACCATCACCGAACTCCCGCCCATCGTGCACACCAAGGAACTCGCCGCCTACCTCGGCGTTCCGGTCGCCACAGTCCACGCGTGGGACTACAACGGCAAGGGACCGAAGCGGTTCCGACTCGGCAAGCACCGCGTCAGCAAGCGTGAGGACGTCCTCGCGTGGCTCGACTCGCTTGCTGCGGAGGCCGACCGATGAGCACGCGCAAAGGTCGAGCCCTCACGGCTGACGACCTCGGGCCGTGCTTTTGGTTCCAGGTCGACGCGCACACCACCTCGGACGACACCGAGGACGGCTGCTGGGTCTGGCACGGCGCGACGAACAATCACGGCTACGCCCGCATGGTCCTTCGTGGCGGACGGTACGTCTACGCCCACAGGGCGACCTTCGCCGCCACGTGGGGCGAGGTCGCCGCTGACGCCGTCCTGCGGCACTCCTGCGACAACCCCCGGTGCATACGGCCCGACCACCTCATCGCGGGCACGCAGGCCGACAACCTGCGGGACATGGCCGTCAAGGGCCGGGGGACGGTCAAGATCTCCAACGCCGACGTGCCCCGTGTCCGTGCGCTCGTCGCCAGCGGCATGACGCAGCGGGCTGTGGCTGCACGGTTCGGCGTCGCGCCCTGCACGGTGTCGCACATCGTTACGGGCCGTAACCGCCGATACGTGGGCGAGGTCGTCCGGTGAGCGCAGACACCAAGCGCACTGTCCTTCAGGTCAGCAGCACCGACCTCGACGACGACACCAGGGTCGTCGAGTGCATCAACACCGAGGGCGATCTGGTGTGGATCATCGAGACGCCTCACGAGTGCACCGGCTGCTGCCTATCTGAGCCACCCGTGCACGAGCGCCTTGGGACGCTGCCGCCCGAGTTCAGGCCTCGGTGCAGCGGCACCAAGAAGGACGGTCTGCGCTGCGGCAACTTCGTTCCGCAGTGGGGCGACCGTTGCTACGCGCACCCCGAGGTGACGTCGTGAGTCGCTGGACCAAGGTGCCGGACTGGCTTTGGGGCGAGGTCGCATCCGGTCGCCTCCAACCTGCGGCTGTCGCCACATTCGGGGCCATCGCCCGTCGCGCGAACGGCAAGACTGGCATGGGCGCGTACCCGTCACAGGGCACCATCGCGGAGGAGACCGGGCAGAACGTCCGGACCGTCCGACGACACATCCGTGACCTTGAAGCGGTCGGTGCCGTGAGGACGATCAGGCGCACCATGAGCGGTCGAGGCCGCACCTCCGACGCCTTCGTCGTGACAGTCGGAGACCGGCTGACCGACCAGGCCGATGGGGCCCAAATGTCCGGTCGGGTCGAGGGGGCCGATGGGGCCCAAATGTCCGGTACCCCCGGACATCAGAGCCCTACGAATAAGAACCCTCTTAACCAGAACTCCTCTGTGGCTGATGTCTTGGAGAAGCAGCAGCAACTAGATGGTGCTGCCGCTTCCACTGAGTGGTTGAACCGCTATGCGGACCCCAACTCAGGTGGTAGCAGCAGCGGAGATGACTCCGTGACGAGTGAGCAGCCGCAGCCTCCATCCATCACGTCACGAGTTACGGCCCGTAACAGACCCGCCATTCAGATCGGCGTCTTCGACTGACCATCACGAAAGGAACCACCCATGAGCACCATGAACCCCGACGAGATGACCACCGCCCTCGCCCACATCGAGAGGAAGTGGCGACGCCGGTACGCAGCAGCAGCAGCCCTCATCACGGTCCTGGCTCTCGCGCTGTGGGTGCTGCTGTGAGCCAGCACCACAAGCGGGTCGGGTGGTCCGGCCCTCGCGTCACGGAACTGCGGCAGAAGTGGGCTCGCACCATCAGCGAGGCCGTCGCCCTCGGTGACCCGATCAAGTGCGGCTGCGGCTGCGGCGAGGTCATCGAGATCGGGCAGGAGTTCGACCTCGGCCACCGCGTCAGCCTCGCTGAGGACATCACGTCCGCGAGTGTCTGGCCCGAGATCAGGGGACACAACCGGAGCGCCGGAGCCTCACTCGGCAACAGGCTGCGTCGTCAGCGGCAGCAGCGGGTCCGGAAGTGGCTCTGATGCAGCAGGTCTACGTGAGCAACTTCCTGCCGCTCACACCGACTGACGCAGAGGTGGCAAGGCGGATCGTCCGTCACGGACTGCGTGACGTCATCGAGTGGCTTGGCGAGGACGTTGGCCCGCGACCCAAGGACCAGACGCACGCCTTGCTCGTCCCGTCCCGGTATGTCGAGGCGCTGTACGTGAGCCCCTGGCTCTATGCCCGTATGCGACACGAGATCGCCTGACCCCCAGCCAGATACCCACCCCACCAAGAAAGCCCCGTATACGCAGCGTTTACAGCGGTATACGGACCACTGAGAAGAAGGAGCAAGACCAATGAGAACGCAGCAGCAGCCCAAGACCGTCCGTGACGCAGTCGACCAGTTCATCATCGAAGCGCTCGGTCTCACCCCCAGCGGTGTCCGCGAGATCCGCTTCGAGGACGACCGCGTCGTCATCGAGAAGTCCGATTGGGTCTCCGTTGGAGGCCGCACCTACCGGACCGCACCGGTGACGGTCACGCGCGACATGAACGAGGTGCTGAAGTGAGGAAGGCCGCAGCAGCACTCGCACTCGTCGTCGCCATCATCAGCGGATGCAGCCACCCATCACCACAGGAGCAGTTCGTGGCTGACGCCCGAGCGATGCTCAACACCAAGGCTCCGGACGCAGAGATTCTGGAGGTCGGCTATCGGACTTGCAGTCTCATCAGAGACATGGGCTACGACCGAGTGCAGCGGCAGGTGAGCGAGGGAGACGTGGCACGCACGGCAGTCATCGCCTCAGCGGTCCACAACCTGTGCCCCGAGGTGCGGTGATGGACTGCATCACCGGCTGCGGTCGCCCGGCGTTCATCAAGAAGACCGGTGAGTGTAAGAGGTGCTACCACCGCGCCCGTCGATCCGGTTACTACGACAACGAACTGGCGAAGCAAGGGAAGTCACGTCAGCAGCGGAAGGTCAAGCCTGCGAGACCGGAGGGCCGACGACTGCTGAAGGTCGTGGACCTGCACCGGCCCATCGCCTACAACACCGCACATGTGCGGCTGAAGGCGTGGCGTGGCACCGCGAGGGAGTACGCCTGCGTCGACTGTGGAGGGCCAGCGGCACAGTGGTCCTACAGCGGCAGCGGCAGACACGAGATGCGCGGCACCAAGACCAATCAGTGGGGTCAGGTCATCGAGGTGTCATGGTCCACCGAGGTGGCCGACTACTCACCGAGATGCATCCCATGCCACAACACCCACGACCTGCGGACAGAACGCTGCGGCTGCGGTCACTGCAGCGCCTGTAAGTGGCGCAAGCGCCGAGCCGAACGACGGACGCGCGATCAAGTCGCGTGATCTTTCCCGCCGAGAGTCGGCTGGCAACCCCGTGCAACTGAAATCCCTCCCTCCTGACTGATGGGACCAACTCATGTCCAAGCCTCTTCACTTCTCACCGATCCCGGCCAAGGCGCAGCAGTTCGGCCCAAGCCTTGGCGAGGTCGGAGCGGGGTTGCTCGGTATCACGGACATCAAGCCGGTGCAGCGGGAGATATGGGCACTGCACGAGGCCCGGACACCGCTGGGGCTGCCGCTGTATCCGAGGGTGTCGGTCGAGGTGACGAGGCGAGCAGGCAAGACACTTGCTCTCCTCGCCCTGGCCATCGGTCGATGCAGCACCATCGACGACTACAGCGTCACGTACTGCGCTCAGTCCCTGTCGAAGTCGCGGGAACGCTTCTACGAGGTGCTGAAGATGCTGCGGCGTCACGGACAGGGTGACTGGACTGCTCGACGCTCGAACGGTGAGGAGCAGTTCGAGTGGGGCAATGGCTCCGTCTTGCGTTTCCGTGGCCCCAAGGCTGAGAACTTCCGAGGTGACGCCCTCGACTGGGCCATCCTCGATGAGGGCCAGGAGGTCGATGAGACCGACAGCGCCGACCTGATCGGGTCGCTGCTGCCGACCTTCAACACCCGTGACGATGCACAGTTGACCGTCTCGGGCACCGCTGGTGCTGTCCGCTCCGGTCTGCTGTGGGAGGCCATGGAGAAGGGCCGGAGCGGCCTGTGGGGCATCCTCGAATACGCCGCCCCCGAGGGCAGCGACGTGGACGACGAGACGGTGTGGCTGGCTACCTACCCCGGCCCTGCTGCGGGCAGCAAGGACACGCTGACGCTGCTGCGGGAGATGCGCTCCGAGATGACCGCCGAGATGTTCGGACGTGAGTACCTGGGCCTGTGGCCCATGGACACCACACGCGGAGCCTTCGACCTCGACGCATGGCAGCGACTCGGCAGAGAACTCGCGCAGCAGCAGCCACAGCGGTTCGGTTTCGCCTTCGACGTCACGCCTGACGGCAAGCGCACGGCAGTCATGGCCGCGTGGCGCAACGACGCAGGAGAGGTGTGGGTCGAGGTCATGCAGGAGAACTCCGGGCGTGACTGGGCCGTCGACTTCATCGGCCAACTCGCGCGCAAGTACCGGCTGCCGGTGGGCCACGACACGGCAGGCATCGAGACGCTGGCTCTGGCCGACGACATCAAGCGCCGGTACCCCAACACCACACTGACTGGCCTCACCACCACCGACTTCGCGGTGGCCTGTGCTGTGCTCGACGCCGCTGTCCGTGACGGGTCGCTCCGTCACTCACGGCAGCAGCCGCTCAACGAGGCTGTCTCCGTCGCATCACGCCGTGCCATCCGTGACGGTGGATGGCTGTGGGGACGACGCGCCAGCAGCGGCCACATTCACACCCTTGTGGGTGCGACCGTCGCGCTGCGGATGTTCGACGACCTCCCGGCCAAGCGGAGCGTGCGCATCATCAGTGCGTGACACACCCTTCGACATCGAACTCCTACTTGACGAGTAGGAATTAGTCGCACACCATACGGGGTATGGGTGTGTGGTCGAGAGTGCGCGATGCGCTGTCTCCGTCCCCGGCGCTCTCACCCGTCACCCTCGCCGCTGAACCGGCGCAGACGTTCTCCGTCGACATCGACCCCGTCATGCTCTACGGGCCGGGCGTCACCAGCGCCACGTACATCCCTCCGGCACCGCGCATCTCGCGCCGTGAGGCCATGGAGGTCGGCGCGGTCAAGCGCAGCCGCGAACTCATCGCCGGAGCCCTTGGATCGCTGCCGCTCGACCAGTACGACCTGAACAACGAGGTCAAGACATCGGCGCTGCTGAACCAGCCCGAGCCCGACGTGGCCCGCAGCGTCACCATGACCCGCACCTACGAGGACATGCTCTTCGAGGGTCGCGCATGGTGGTTCGTCCTGGCGCGCGACTGGACCAACTACCCGGTGTCCGTCCGCAGGCTCGACCCGTGCAGTGTCACCATCACGCCCGACTGCAAGGTCTACGTCACGCCCGGCATGAACCAGGGCACCGTCGATGAGTGGCCTGCCGACCGTGACCTCATCCGGTTCGACTCCCCGAACGACCCGCTGCTGATCGCCGGAGCGCGAGCCATCCGCACCGCTCGCGCCCTACAGGCAGCCGCCTCACGGCACTCCGATGGCGTCCCCCCCGTCGACTGGTTCACGCCCGCTGACGGTGCCGACCTCGACGACGACGAGGTGCTGGAGGTGCTGAATGCGTGGCGTGCAGCCCGGCTCCAGCGGTCCACCGCCTACGTGCCCGGCTCGCTGAAGTACAACACCGCAGGCTGGAACCCCGAGCAACTTCAGATGGCCGAGGCTCAGCAGGAGGCCGTTCTGGAGATCGCCCGTCACGCGGGCGTCGACCCGGAAGACCTTGGCGTCTCTACGACTTCGCGGACGTACCAGAACGCGCAGGACCGCTATCAGGCCCGCATCAAGGACACCCTGCGGTCCTACATGGTCGCCTTCGAGGACCGGATGCGGATGGGCGACGTGACCCCGCGCGGCAACTACGTCAAGACCAACCTCAGCGAACTGCTCCGCTCCGACGACAAGACCCGCTTCGAGACGTACCAGATCGGCCTCGAAGTCGAGGCCATCACCCACGAGGAGATCCGGGCCGCTGAGGGCAAGCCCCCGCTGACCGAGCCTGCCCCGCAGGAGGACTCCATGGCCGCATCCGCTGAGCCAGCAACGACATTCGACAGCGGACCGGTCATCCGGCTCGACGCGCCCGGCGCGCAGACCTTCGAGGTGGACGTCGAGAAGCGCACCATTCGAGGGCTTGCTGTGCCCTACGGCAAGGTCGCCACGAGTGGCGGCAGCAAGTACCGGTTCAGCCCGCGCAGCCTGAAGTTCTCCGATATCAGCCGCGTGAAGATGTGGGTCGGCCACGACCCGACACAGGCGGTCGGCGTCATGTTCGAGGCTGACTCCCGCGCCGATGGCATGTATGCCGCGTGGCGGATCGCCCGTGGCCCCGAGGGTGACCGTGCCCTGTCCATGGCCGATGACGGCGTGTGGGACGGCCTGTCTGTCGGCCTCGGTGAAGGTGGCCAGTTCACGCAGGGCAAGGACGGCGTCTACGACGTCCTCGACGCCCCATGGATGGAGACCTCACTCACCCCCGCGCCCGCGTTCGATGACGCGCGCGTTCACAGCGTCGCAGCGAGTGCTGCGCATGAAGGAAGGAGCCCGCTCATGGGCGAAAACACCACGGAGCAGGTCGCTCCGGAGACCGCGCCCGAGGCACCCGACTTCAGCGCGCTGTCCTCCACCATCGAGAAGGCCATCGCCGCAGGCTTCGCCGCTCTCGCTCCGCAGGCCCCCGAGGGTCCGCAGGTCATCCCGGCTGCTGGTGGGGCTGCTCGCTTCACCGTCACCGAGGGGCCGCTGTACCGGTTCGACGGCACGCGCGGTCAGTACGACTTCAGCACCGACATGTTCGCGGCCTACGGCCTCGGGCAGAACGGGCGTGACGCGGAGGCTGAGCAGCGTGTGCTGCGGTTCATGTCCGAGGCGTTCGGGCCCAAGTTCGTCACGACCACGGACACCGCTGCGGTCAACCCGACCGGCTACCGGCCCGACATGTATGTCGACCAGCAGAAGTTCACGACCCCGCTGCGGGACGCCTTCTTCAAGGGCGCGCTGACCGATGTCACGCCGTTCGTGTTCCCGAAGTTGAACACTGAGTCCGGCCTCGTGAATGACCATGTGCAGGGCACCGAGCCCACTGCGGGCACCTTCTCGACGGCCAACGGTGGCACCGTCACCCCGGCTGCCGTCTCCGGCAGGGCGCACATCACCCGTGAGGTGGCCGACCAGGGCGGCAACCCCCAGGTCTCGCAACTCATCTGGAACACCATCGTCTACGAGTACCTGAAGGCGCTGGAGAACAAGGCTGCTGCCATGCTCGCTGCGGCCTCGCCCGCCGAGTTCAGCGCGGCCATCGTCGCCGGTGCCAACACGGTCGCCAACCTCGCCGCCCCGATCGAGGCTGCGATTGCCGGTCTCAACTTCGCGGCTGGTGGCAACCGGTTCAACTACGTGGCCACGCACCTCGACCTCTACAAAGCCCTCGCGGCCCTGAAGGACGGGCAGAACCGGCCCTACTACCCGGTCATCAACCCGACCAACGCCAACGGTCAGACCGTCGCAGGCTTCAAGTCGCTGAACGTCGCGGGCACGCAGTTCGACCCGGTGTGGAGCATCGGCCTCGTCTCGGACGGCACGCCGCACAAGTCGTACCTGGCCGACACCTCGGTCGTCTACTTCTGGCACTCCGCGCCGACCCGGCTTGACCGGCTCCAGGAGAAGGTCGAGGGCTACGACCTCGGCGTGTGGGGCTACTGGGCCGGGGTCATCGCTGACGCCACTGGCCTCCAGAAGATCACCTACGACCCGGTGTGACCGGAGGCTGACCGATGGCTGCCAAGTCCAAGTCCGAGACCAAGAAGGTCGGAGACACCGCCGAGTTCCCCAAGGCAGGGTTCGTCACCCTGCCGGACGGGACGGTCGTCACGGCCTACGGCACGTACACGTTCCGGCACATCGGTGTGCACGTCCTCGACGGTGTCGAGGTCGAGGTCATCGAGTAACCACTTCCGCACCGGCCCCTGTCTGGAGGGTCGGGGGCCGGTGCGGAACCACAACAGAGACAAGGGAACCGGAGATGTGGGCAACGAAGGCGCAGGCAAGGGCCATCTGGCCCGATGCTGTCGCGTTCGATGACACCACGCTCGACATGATCCTGGCAGCAGCCCACCCCACGTGCGTCGCCTACGCCCCGAAACTCATCGACCGGGTCGTCACTGACGGTGTCACGACCAACGGTTCCAAGACGCTCACCAGCGCCACCGCTGCCTTCGTGCCCCGTGAGATCGGGCGCAGCATCAGCGGCAGCGGCATCCCGGCCTCCACCACCATCGAGACGGTCATCGACGCCACCACCGTCATCCTGTCGGCAGCAGCCACCGCCACTGCCACAGGCGTGTCCGTCTCCCTGAGCGGTGTCCCGATGAACTACGTGGTGGGCGAGGTCTACCAAGCGCGCGAGGTCTACGCCGCCTCGCAGCGAGGCGAGCAGGACGTCATCGGCGTCGGTGACTACGCCATCAGGGCAAGGCCGCTCACGGCTGCCGTGAAGTCGCTGCTGCGCCCGCAGCGGGTCGTGGGGGCGGTGGGCTGACATGGGTGCGATCAAGGACCTGCGGACCGACCTGAACGCCGCTCTCCTGGCGAACCTGCTGCCCGCGTCGGCCTACAACGTCATCAAGTATTCGCGGAACATCGACCCGCCGACCAAGTCGACCGTGATGCTCCGCTTCGACGGCCTCGCCCCCGGCCCGGTGCTGGGCACATGGACCTTCAAGTGGGCGCTGGTGCTTGTGGCCGCCAAGACCACGTCCGGTGCCGGTGACGACGAGATCGACGACTTGCTCGTGGATGTGGTCCACGTCCTCGACCAGATCGGCGCTGCCGTACCGGGCATCACGTGGTCAGAGGCCACGCGGAGCGTGTACCCGCCTGACACGCAGACCAACCCCGCCTACGAGGTCGCCATGACGGTGGCCACATCAAAGGAGTAACACCATGGCCACCATCACTCCGGTGCCGTTCTCGCTGGCGAGTGCCCTGCTGAACGTCGCCACCGACAACTACGAGAAGGGCGTGAGCAACGTCCTTTTCACGCCGTCCTACAGCCAGTTGACCTGGCAGGGCCTCACTCCGGACGCCGTCTACACGGACGCATCCAACCCGACGTGGACGCTTCAGTTCGACTACGCGCAGGACTGGACCACGGCCAACTCGCTGAGCCAGTACCTCCTGACGAACGCGGGCACGCAGAAGGTCGTGGTCTTCAAGCCGAACGGGGCGACGACAGGCAAGCCGATCTTCACGGCCACCGTCCTCATCGTCGCTGGGCCCATCGGTGGCGCTGCGAACACCCTGCTGACCGGCACCGTGACCATGCAGGTCATCGGCCAGCCGGTGAAGACGACTGCCCCGTAAGCCGTTACGGCCCGTAACCCACTGACAGCCATGAAGGGAGGCGAGGGCACATGGCCACTCCAGACGAGTTCGCCCGAGAGTGTGACGAGGTCGCACGGTCACTGCGGCGCGTCCCCAGCGAACTCCGCCGTGCCCTCGCCTCCGAGGTGAAGACCGAGGTTGCCACGCCCCTGGCGGCACGGGTCGCTGCTGCGGCAGCAGGCCCCTACGCACGCCCGCTCTCGGGTGCTGTCAAGGCCCGAGCCCTGGCCGACCCCACCATCGTCATCGGCGGCAGCCGCAAGGTCGTCAGCGGGGGAGCCAGCCCCCGCCAACTCATCTACGGGACCGAGTGGGGAGGCGGCAAGCGTCGCTCCTCGGTGACCCGTCGAACGCGCCATGGATCGGTCACCTACAAGCGGCGCAGCACCAACCAGTTCGTGCCCGCCCACCCGTTCGTCTTCGACACCATCGCGGAGAACGCGGACTGGGTGCTCGACCGCTTTGCTGACATCACGCTGAAGGTGCTGGACCGGGAGGTTGGCAATGGCTGACCGGGGCCGCGACCTGAAGGTCAGCATCATCAGCGATGCCGAGAAGTTCGACCTGACCAAGCCTGCTCAGGAACTCGACGCGCTCGGACAGAGCGCCAAGGACACCTCCCGCGACATCGACTCGGCCACCGACAAGATCAGCCACAGCGTCGAGTCCGTTGGGACTGACGCGCAGGAGACCGCCCGCAAGGTCGACTCAGCCTTCGACAAGATCGCCGCCTCCTCCAAGTCGAATCTGCGCAAGGTCAACGAGGACGCCGACCACGCCAAGAAGGGCCTCGACGACCTGAAGGACGAGGCGCACCAGTCAGGTCGAGAGGCCGCTGCCTCGTTCTCCGGTGGCTTCTCCGACGTGACCGACTTCGTGCAGGAGACGCTTGCCAACGCGCTCGGTGGGTTCGGTGCCATCGGCGGTGCCATCGGCATCGCGGCTGCTGCTGGCCTCGGCTTCCTCACGAGCCAGGCACAGGAGGCAGCGGACCGCATCAAGGAGGTTCGGCAGAACCTCCGAGACCTCGGCTCCAGCGCGGACACGACCAAGTTGGACCGGGTCAAGGACTTCTTCGGCTTCCTCAACGAGAACGCCGACCTGCCCGGCCTGAAGGACGCGCTCGACCGCGCGGGCGTCAGCATGTCCGACTTCATTGCAGCGGGCGTCGAGGGTGTCGGTCTCGACGAGGTCAAGCGCAAACTGCACGACCTCGGCGCTGAGGGCAGCGGTCTCGGCCAGGTCTTCGACGGGCAGGTCAGGGCCGGTCAGGCTGCCTTCGACATGCTCACGCAGTACCGCGAAGGTGCGGTCGGCGCTGCGGATGACCTCGCCATCATGGGCGACGTCACGCAGGACACCACCGAGCGCACCGAGAACTTCTCCAGCGCGCTCCAGGGCGTTTCCGACGACGCCGCCGACATGGGCAAGGCGTTCGACGAGGGCATCGACGCTGTGCTCGCTGCGCAGAAGAAGCAACTGACCGCGCAGGCCGACTTCGAGTCGAACATGAAGAAGGTCTTCGACAAGGTCGGCCAGGACGGTGTCGACTTCGTTCTGGCCCAAGGCGAGAACGCTGCTGCGGCTGCTCAGGCACTCGCTGACGCGCCGAAGAAGAAGGGCCAGGAGGCGGTCACCAACTGGAAGGCGCTTGGCACCAAGAGCAGCCAGGGCTACGCCGATGGCTTCCTGTCGCGCGAGGACGCCGTCGCTGGTGCTGCCAGCACGGTGCGCGCTGCTGCTGAGCGCATCCTCGGCAAGCCCGTCGTCATCCCCACCGTTGTCGCACCGCCTCCTCGTTCCGGTGCCGGGTCTGCCGCTGCCGCAGAGGAATCCGCTCGTCGGCGCTTGGAGCCCGTTGTGATCCAGACCTTTGTGGGCAACCCGATCTGGAGGGTGAACCCGTGACCATCGCCCTTGTCGCCACCGCCGACAACGACCTTGCTGCGGTGCTGCTCCAGGTGACCGGCGCTGCTGCCGGTGCGGTCACGATCACCCGGGTCGATGCCAACGGCACCGGGACCGTGCGTCTCATGGACGGCCAGCAGCCCATTGCGGGTGTCCTGACTGTGCGTGACTACGAGGTGGCCCTTCAGGGCACCGCCACGTACACCGTCCTTGACTCTGCATCGGGCACCGCCAGCGCCACCGCAGACATGGCGGTCGAGTTCCCGGTGATCATGGCTGCCGTGCTGCCGAACGCTCGGCAGCAGTTCGTCGCGGTCATGGACTACGACGCCGCGCAGGAGTACGCAGGCACGGTCCACTGGGTGATCGGACGCGATGACCCGCTCGTCGTCACGTCCCCGATGCGGCTGCGTGAGGGCTCAGTGACGATGTGGGCCGGGTCGTACGAGGACGCCAAGGCCATCGCTGACGTGACCCGCTCCGGTGAGGTGCTGATGTTCCGTCAGCCCACCTTCGCGGGCATGGACAAGTACCTGATCGCCCGGCGTGTGTCGGTGTCACCGCAGAGCCAGGACACGAGCCCGCGACGGTGGGAGGTCGTGCTGGACTACACCGAGGTCAAGGTGCCCTCGGGTGTCCTGCTGGCTGCTGCTGGCTGGAACTACGCGGCAGCCAAGGACTCCTTCGACACGTACGCCGACTTCAAGGTTGCCTTCGCCACGTACGCCGATGCGGTGGTGGGGCCGTGAGCACCGACCCGTTCCTGAGCGACACCGAGGCCATCTACACCGAGTCCCACGGCCAGGTCGTCCGTGCCTACGCCACCCACCCGTCGTTCGACGGGCCGGTGGACCTCGACCTGCTCGACGTGCCGGACCTCTCCTGGGACTCGACCCGAGCACCGCGTGTCACGGCGTCACTGACGTGCGAGGTGCCCGACCCCGCAACGGTGCTCGCCCTCGACCCGCGTACCGGCGTCAGAGTCACCATCGAGTGCGGCTACATCCGCCCCGGTGGCACCGAGGACGTGCACGCCATCGCGGACCTCGGGCTGAGGCGCGTCACGGTGGACCGTCCCAACAACACGATCACGCTGGAATGCGCGAGCGACGAAATGCTCGTCATCGACGGATCGCCCGCAGCCACAGCCTCGGTCACCGACAGCACCCACTCCGGGGCCATCAAGAAACTCATCAACGCTGTCATCTTCCCCAACCCGTCGTTCGTCATCACGACCACGGGTGGCTCGGTCACCGTCGACCCGGTCTTCGACCGGTGGGACACCGTCAACGACATCAAGGACCGGATCAACGCGGAGGTGTACGACGACGGACTGCGGGTGTGGCGGATCGCTCCGGTGCCGGTGGTCGCAGCAACCCCAGACCTCACGTTGACGGTGGGGGAGAGCGGGACCGTCCTGAGCGGCGTCTCGACCATCGACCGCAACAACTGGTTCAACTACGTCTACCTGCGGTACCGGTGGACCGACAGCAGCAGCGTCGACCACGAGATCGGTGCCACAGCGGTCATCTCCTCCGGCCCGTACTCAGTGGACGGCCCGGCAGGCAAGCGCATCCTGATCCAAGACCGCGAGGTGCCGACCTTGCAGGGCGTCGCCAACGCCGCTGCGGCCTCCGTGCTGACCCGCACCCTCGCCCGTGCCCGCTCGTACAGCGTGAGGGCCATTGCTGCGTACTGGCTGCGGCCCGGCATGACCGTCCTGCTGATCCTGCCCGGTGGCATCTCTGAGAACCACCTCGTGCAGCGGGTGACCTTCGACCCGCTCGACGGTTCCATGGACTTCGACACGCGGCTGCCGGACATCCCCGAGGTGTCCTTCGTGACCACCACGACGCCACCCCCGGTCATCCCGACCGACCCCTCACCGCCCCGCACTCCCGACCCTGCACCGCCCGTGACGCAGACCTACGTCAGCACGTGGGAGTCGAACTCGTCCCGGTCGTTCAAGGGCGACGGCACCGAGAACACCTTCATTGCCCCTGAGATGGGACAGGGCTACTACTCATCGAGCAACGGGAACCAGTGCGCCATCAGCCTGTTCACGGCCTCGAACTCCACCGGTGACGAGACCAGCGTGAGCATCACCTCAGCCCTGAGCGGAGCGAAACTCACCAAGGTCGAGGTCTGGCTGTACGCGAGCCACTGGTGGTCGTACGCGGGTGGCACGGGACGTCTCGGTTACTACAACGGCACGACGCTGCCCTCGACCTTCAGCAGTCCATCGCCCTACGTGAACGTGAGCGGCTGGAAGGCCAACACGGGTCGCTGGGTGACCATCACGTCCCCCGCCCTGATCTCGGCATTGCTCGCTGGCACCGCCAGGGGCATCACGGTCGGCAAGGGCGTCGGGACCGACCAGACCTACTACGGCAAGTTCAACGGCGCGTCCTCGTCGAGCAACAAGCCGAAACTCCGACTGACCTACTCGAAGTGAGGAGCCTCTGATGGCCACTACCAACTACGGATGGCCGCTGCCGACCACGGCATTCCCTGTCGACGTCCCCGCCGACCTCACCGCACTCGGTCAGGCCATCGACACCGAACTCGCTGCTGCGTGGGCGACCTACACGCCGGTGCTGTCGGGCGGGACGTGGGCGATAGGCAATGGCACCGTCGTCGGGCGCTACCGGCTGCTCGGCAAGAAGACCGTGCGCTACGACGCCATGGTCACGTTCGGCTCCACCAGTGTGTTCGGCAGTTCGCAACTGGAGATCTCGCTCCCGGTCAGCGCCAAGACCGGGGGCACCATCTCGTCCTTCTCAGCACACGGCCTCGACGTCTCAGCCGCCACCCGGTATCTGTTGCAGGCCATGGTGATTCCCGCCACGTCGACCACCAAGTGCTTCCTCTTCACCACCGGTGGAGCCTCCGGCGCGATGGGTGCGGTCACCACCAGCGGACCGTTCACGTGGGCCAACACGGACATCGTCACGGTCTCCGGCATCTACGAGGCGAACTGACATGGCGGGCCTACCTCCGAACCTCGCCATGGTGCCGCGCCCGGCATCCAAGGTGCAGTTCTTCCCCTCGGTCATCCCGGTGCAGGACGTCGAGCCCCCGTCATCGGCCATGTTCTGGGTCGACACCTCCACCGCCCCTCCGACCCTGAAGGGCTGGGACGGTGCCGCATGGGTCGCAGTCGGTGGTGGTGGCGGTGGGGTGCCCACCTCGCGGACCATCAGCGCCGGGACTGGCCTGACCGGTGGTGGCGACCTCACCGCGAACCGGACACTGACGCTCGACCTGGAGTACGTGCAGGACCAGGTCGCCGCCATGCTCGTCGCCGGGTCGAACATCACCCTGACGTACAACGACCCGGCAGGCACCATCACTGTCGCGTCGAGTGCCGCTGCCGGACTGCATGTCCCGCAGATCGCGGTGGCTGCGGGTGCCTATTGCGTCACGGACCCGTACCGCTCGGCGTTCACCACCGGTCCTGCTGGCAACGTCGGCGGGGAGGCGTCGGGCTACCAGTGGAGCACCGGGCGCACACTCACGGTCGACTCGGTGACTCTGGAGAACACCAGCGCCGGAGCGGCCAGCACCTTCAGCCGCTTCATGATCTACAGCGCCCTGGCCAACGGGAAGATCGACGCCCTCGTGTGGGACTCCGGCCAGGAGGCCCAGGACGTCACCGGCATCAAGACGCTCTCCACGAGCCTCACGATCAACCCCGGCACCTACTGGACCATCAGCGTCCGTGCAGCCGGTGGTGGCACCGCTGCGAACTACCGGGCCTTCACGTGGAACTCGATCCCATGGGGCACCGCAGCGGCTGACACCGGCAGCAACAGGTCGTTCGACCTTGGGGCGGTCTCGTCCACCTCGACCCCGCCCTCGACGTGGAGCAACACCACCTACAGCCCGCAGTCTCGTGCGCCGATCGCGCTGTGGCTGCACACGACAGGAGTGTCCTGATGGGTACTCGCGCACCTCGCTACATCGACGGCATTCTGCGTCAGTTCTGGGACGACGCGAACCGTCGATACACCGAGTGGGACGCCCAGGGCGTGCAGACGCTCCAGCGGCCCTACACGCCCGAGGAGAACGCCGCTGCGGACGCTGACGCCGCTGCTGCCCTTGCTGCCTCGAACGCGGCTGCGACCGCCAGCAAACTCGTGACCGTCGACATGCCCGCCATGGACGCGATACTCGCGCAGACCAACGCCGACCTGCGGACCGACCCGTCACAGGAGATCAAGGACATGGCCAAGGCCATCCGCCGACTCTCCCGCAAGGTCAACAACCTCACGGACGGAGTCGACTGATGCCGCAGCGAGACCGCACCATCCAACTGGCCATGCTGGGTGCCGGAACCCTCATCACGCTTGCCGTGATCGCCGCGTGGCTGTGGGGCAAGACCAACGGCATCGAGACCACCGAACTGATGGCCTTCGCGGTGCCGGTGGTCGGTGCCCTATTCCTTGTCACGCCGCTGACCAAGGCTGCCGACTCAGCGGCACAGGCTGCACAGCAGACCAACGGAGCGATGGACGCTCGGATCAAGTCAGCCGTCTCCGCTGCCCTGGCCGATCGTGATGCTGCGCGAACCCGGCAGGCCGTTGGCGACGTAGGTACGACTGAGCAGCAGTGACTTCGACCGGTTGGCCCGTTGAGGTACGTGAACCGGCCACACGAAGAGGCGGTCCCATGCGCAGGGACCGCCTCTGTGTAGTCCGCAGGGAGTCCGCAGGAGGACCACTTAGGACCATCAACGACGGTTAACGACCAGCGACGTATACGCAGGTCAGGACACAGATAGGCCCCCCGCTGAGCACGGGGGGCCTATGCATGCCACGTTCCGCTTCAACGTGTAGCCAGCGCCAACGTCCCGTCGGACATAGCAAGTCATGCGGCCCGAACGACGTCAGCTCGTATGCCGCTGCTTCGCCGGGCTTTTGTATGTCGCTCGGCCCGCGCTCGCGCTGGTCAGACCTTGGCCGGGCGGAAGCCCGCGGCGACCGCCTCGCTCATCGTCGCGAAGCACTGCTCCGGGTTCGTGATGAGGTAGTAGCGGTCGCCCGGCTCGTGGGCGATCATCGACGACTCGTTGCCCTTGACCGGTCGGGCCTGCGGGCACGGATACCTGTCGCCGGCGAGCGGCCAGGACGTCGCCGGCTTGGCAGGCGAGCCTGTCCCGGTGCCCGAGCCGGGGGCCGCCGGTGGGGTACAGCTCGCGGGGGGACTCGCCAGGTCGGCGCGAACGTATGCCGTCTCGCGGGCATGCCGCCCGTAGCCGTCCCGTGAGTCGTAGCGGGCAACGGCATATCCCCGCTTGATCTGGCGCAGGCCGGCGTCGACGCCCGCGACATCGACGTAGCGCAGCAGGCGGCCGTACCGGTCGACGTCGTCCCGGGCGCCGGCGGTCAGGGTGACGCGCTGGCCGCCGATGATGTCTCGCAGGCTCCGGGTGGCCTCCGCATAGCCGCACACGCCGATCTCCGGGGTGTCGATGCCGATGAGACGCACCTTGCGGGACACCCCGTCGCGGGAGACCCAGATGGTGTCGCCGTCGACGATCTTCGCGACCGCCCAGGTGGCGCCGGCCGCCCGCGCCTTCGCCTCGGCGGCTGCCTTGGCCTCTGCGGCGGCTTTGGCCTCTGCCGCGGCCTTGGCCTTGGCTGCGGCGGCCGCAGCGTCCCCTTCCGGGGATGGTTGCGTGGCTTCCGGCTGGTCGCCGGCCGCACCCTGCTCGGACGGGGCGGCCGCCGGACCGCTGCCGGGTGAGGTCTGGACCGTGACGGTCTCGGCGGTCGGGAGCGTCGGCTCCTGTCGTGTCGCGCCGATGACGGCGAGAGCCACGAGAATGCCGACGGTCCACAGGGCTGCCTTCTTGCCGCCCCGTGGCACTCGAGATGCCATTGAGTCCTCCGTGCCGCCCGATCGTCTCTCGCTCCGGACGCGGCGGGGCCATGATGACCCGGGGACCCTCGCCCGCGGGGCGTTTTCGGGCAATTTGGGGCCGCGCATCCTCGTCGACGAGGGCCGACGATGTCAGCCCATGGCTGAGTCACATCCGTCGTGGCCTGACCAGAGGTGCCTCGCCCGTCACCTGCTGAGGCAGCTGAAGATGTGACCCGTCCGCGTCGACGAAGGCGACGTAGCACACCCCCGGGGAGAGGCAGTTCACAAAGACGATGCGGCCGTCGGGTGTCCATGCCGGCTGCGTGCCCCAGCCGTGCGCGCCCGCGAGGTGGGTGACCGCATGCACGTCCGAGCCGTCGGCCGCCATGGTGTAGACGTTCGCGTCCTTGCTGGGTGCTTTTCCTTGCTGCTCAAGCAGATTCGTGGCGTAGACGATGCGACCGGTGCGGTGGTTCCAGTCTGCGAAGCCCGCGTCCGCCGACTTCGGAGTCAGAGTCCGGGGCCGCTGTGACGGGGGACCGGACGTGTTGACCACCGCGACCCTGTGCGAGACGAGAACGGAGTCCGCCTTGTTGCTGCTGGCCTCGTTCATGCTGAGCAGGAGACGGTGGCCATCGCCCGACCAGCGCACGCGGTCGACGCCGTCGGAGCTGGCGGTGCTCTCGAACACCGTGCGGGTGCGACCCGTCGCGAGGTCGCCGACCGCCACCCCACCCGACGCCCACACGCCGCGGGCCTCGTCGAAGCGGCCCCACACGAACGCCAGGCCCTTGCCATCGGGCGACCACGCCGGAGCGAACCGGATCGTGCACGCAGTGCCGCACTCGAAGACCTTTCGTGCGCCTGACCCGTCGCTGCGAGCGATCCACAGGTGCGACTCGGGCGGGTCCGTCGGCTGCGTCCCCCGGATGACCTCGGTGAACGCGAACCGTGCCCCGTCGGGCGACCAGTCCGCGAGCCCGACCTCGTGGAAGCGTCCTGCAACGTCAACGGTCGGGGCGGCGACATGCCGTCCGGTGCCGTCCTCCCGGACCAGCTCGAGGTGGCCGGCCTGGACGAGAAGCCACATTGACGACGGGTCGAGCGGGGTCGCCGTCTCGGCCCCCGTAGGGGCCCCGCCCGTGGCCCCCGCCGTGGACTGAAGGCTCGCGGTGGCGCTCGTCACGGGCGTGCTCGACGTCGACGCGGAGGAGCTCAGGTTGGCCGCCGCGGTGCCAAGACCCTCGGCCGGTCTGGGGTTCGGGAACCCGGACGAGCACGCCGCGAGCACAGCCGCGAGGACCGCCGCCGTGAGGACCGCCGCCACGGGGCCCAGGCGCCCCGGACGGGTCATGACAGACGCTGTCACCACGACCTCCCATGTTGTGATGCGCGCCCACCGTGCGCGACCGGCTTCGAGGCCGGACCCACCGATGCGTCCGTCAGGCGTCCCGTCCAGCGTGGCACTGCCACGCGCCTCGTGAGGGGCGTTCGACCATGCCAGGCAGTCAGGCAGGACTCAGGCTCGTCGCAGGTTAGGCGCAGGATGCACCCAGCCGGGCGGCATACGTTTCCGGTGCGGCATACAGACGTGTCCTCGGGGACGCGCGGCCGGTGAGCGGCAGGAGGCACTGATGAATGCACGACGGACCTCCGGCCTGGCCCTGGCCGCGTGTGCGACAACAGCGTTGGTCGCAGGCGCGGCGGGCGCCTCGGGCGCGCCCGAGACCGCAGCGACCGCATTGACCGCAACCACCGCAACGACAACCACCGCGACCCCTGCCAGCCAGGCCCAGGCGGTCTTCAACCGGATGTCCACGGCTCAGCGGATCGGACAGCTGTTCATGGTCGGGGGCTCGGTCACCGGCCTCCCCTCGTCGACGCAGACCGCGATCACGACGTACCACGTCGGGAACCTCATCCTCACCGGCCGCACCACGTCCGGCGCCGCACCGGTGCGGGCCCTGACGAGCCGGGCGGACACGCTCACGACGAGCGCCGCGACGGCAGGGGTGCCGCTGTTCATCGCGACCGACCAGGAGGGCGGGTACGTCCAGGTGCTCCAGGGCTCGGGCTTCTCCAGGATGCCCACGGCACTCACCCAGGGCACCTATACCGACACGACGCTGACGGCCGACGCCACGACATGGGGCCACCAGGTGTTCCGGGCCGGGGTCGACCTCAACCTCGCGCCGGTCATGGACACCGTCTCGAAGAGCTTCGCCCCCTACAACAAGCCGATCGGCTACTACTACCGCGAGTACGGCTACACCCCGTCGGTCGTCGCGGACAAAGGCAGCGCCTTCCTGAAGGGTATGCGGTCCGCCGGGCTCGCCATGACCGCCAAGCACTTCCCCGGGCTGGGACGCGTCACCGGCAACACCGACACGACCGCAGGCGTGACCGACACCGTCACGACCCGGACCTCGGCGGACATCACCCCGTTCCGGTCGGCCATCACGGCCGGAGCCCGGCTCGTCATGGTCTCGTCCGCCTACTACAGCAAGATCGACGCCGCCCGTCCCGCGGTGTTCTCACCGACGGTGATCACCGGAATGATCCGCGGCGACCTGCACTTCACCGGCATCGTGGTCAGCGACGACATCGGCAACGCCAAGCAGGTCCAGGCGTGGTCGCCGGGCAACCGGGCGATCGACTTCATCAACGCCGGCGGCGACGTCGTCCTCACGGTCAACCCCGCCGTCATCCCGGCGATGGTGAACGCGGTCACCAGCCGGGCGGCCTCGGACAGCGCCTTCCGCGCAAAGGTCAACACGGCGGCGCTGCGGGTCCTCACCGTCAAGGCCGAGGAGGGGCTGCTTGCGGCCCGCCTCCCGATCACCGGGTACCTCGGACCGCTGACCACGACGGCACTGCAACGCTGGCTTGGTGTCACCCAGACGGGGACGCTCAACGTCGCCACCATCAAGGCCCTCCAGGCGCGGATCGGGATGGACGTCGTCGGCGTCTGGGGTCCGCGGTCGATGGCGGCCCTGCAGACCTACCTCGGCATCAGCCGCGACGGCGCGACGACCTGGAACGCCCGCACGGTCAAGCAGCTCCAGATGTACCTCAACACCCAGCTCTGAGCTCGCGTCACGGAAACGTCCTCGCTCTACGTGCTCCCGCGACCGCGAGCGAGAGTCCGTGGTGTGCACGTGCTCATCGGGAAGTACCGCCACATACCCGGCGACTCGCCCACGGCATACTGCTGGGCCACCCCGTGGGGGTGATGTGGTCCCGCGCGCTGCGGCCGGACGATGGAGCCCGGCACTCAAGCGTGAGGGGTTCGCTATGACGTGTGTGCGCACTGACGCGCCCGAGGGCGCATTCGACCTCGGGCTCGACCTCGGGATCGACCTCGGGCTCGACCTCGGGGGCGGTCGGCATGGCTGAGGCCGGGACCCCTGCGGGCACCGTGGCGGTCGAGGAGTCCACCGAGCCGCAGCGCGCCGGGCTCGTCCTCGTCGCGCTCATCGCCGTCGCCGCGGTCGCCAACCTCAACCTGTCGGTCGCCAACGTCGCGCTGCCCTCGATCGGGCGCGCGTTCGACTCGTCCCAGACGACCCTCGACCTCATCGCCGTCGGGTACTCGCTCGGCCTCGCGGCGTCGGTGCTCTACCTCGGCGCGGTCGGCGACCGCTACGGCCGCAAGCTGCTGCTCATCCTCGGGATGCTGCTCTCCGTCCCGGCGTGTCTCCTGGCCGCCTACGCTCCCTCCGACGGCGTGCTGTTCGTGGCGCGAGTCCTCGGTGGCGTATCGGCCGGCATGGCGTACCCCACGACTCTCGCCCTGATCGCCGCTCTGTGGTCGGGACCGGGGCGCACCCGCTCGATCGCGCTGTGGTCGGCCGTCGGCGGCGGGATCGCCGCGCTCGGACCGCTCGTGGCGGGGTTCCTGCTCGAGCGCTTCTGGTGGGGCTCGGTCTTCCTCGTCACGCTCCCGCTCGCCGCCGTCGCGCTGGTCATGGCTGTCATGCTCGTCCCCGCGCACGTCAACGAGACGACGGAGCCCGTCGACAACCTCGGGGGAGTGCTGTCCGTCGTGCTCGTCGGCGCACTGATCCTTGCCATCAACTTCGCCCCGGTCCCGAACAAGGGCACCCTCGCCCTGGGCCTGGCACTCATCGCCGCCGCGACGCTCATCGCCTTCATCCTGCGTCAGCGACGCGCCGCAAACCCGCTCTACGACCTGCACATCGCGGGGCGCCGCATCTTCTGGGTCGCCGCCTGCGCCGGGATCATCGTCTTCGGCTCGCTCATGGCGTCGGCCTTCGTCAGCCAGCAGTACCTGCAGAACGTCCTCGGCTACACGACCTTCGAGGCGGGCGCCGCGTTCCTTCCCGCCGTCGTGTTCATGATCCTCGTCGCTCCTCGCTCGGCGAAGCTCGTCGAGTCCGCCGGGTCACGCTTCACCCTGCTGACCGGCTACGTGTTCCTGTTCCTCGCGTTCCTTTGGATGCTGCTCTTCTGGTCAGAGGGCAGCTCGTACTGGCAGATCGCGCTCGCTTACGCCTTCATTGGGATCGGCGTGGGCTTCGCCGGCACGCCGGCCTCGCACTCGCTCACCGGCGCGGTGCCGGTGACGCGTGCCGGAATGGCGTCGGGCACCGCTGACCTGCAGCGCGACCTCGGCGGCGCCATCATGCAGTCGATCTTCGGCGCGCTGCTCACCGCCGGGTATGCCGCTGCGGTCGCCGCGAGCGTCGCCGCCGCCCCCAACGGGGCTGAGATCACCAGCAGCGTGCAGAACCAGCTGACCAAGTCGTTCGCCGGGGCCGAGGCCATCGCGCAGCAGTACCCGCAGTACTCCACCCAGATCATGGCTGGGGCGAAGTCATCCTTCCTGTCGGGGGCCGACTGGGCCTACACCGCAGGCATCATCGCCATCCTCGTCGGCGCGGCGATCGTCTTCTTCCTCTTCCCACGACACGACGGCGAGCTGCAGCTGCTGGCGGGATACCAGGCGCAGGATCAGGGCACCGGCGCGGCCGTTGAAGAGGCCCCCGGGACGGCTGGCGGGACGGCTGCCGGAACGCCTGCCGGGTCGGCCGCCGGACACGCTGCAGACGGGGCTGCGGACCGGCCGGCTGGCCGGCCCGAGGACAGGCCGGAGGACCCGGCGCACCTCGCGTGAGAGGAGCTGACGATGAGCACGACGAGCACCACGAGCGCACCGAGCCCGGAGCGCCCCAGCTGGTCGGAGCGCCTCAGGCCCGAGTCCCTGCGGGGCTATCAGAGGTCCTGGTTCCGCGCCGACATCCTCGCCGGCCTGACCCTGGCGGCGGTCGCGATCCCCGAGACCATGGGCTACACCTCGATCGCCCAGGTGCCGGTGATCACGGGCCTGTACACGGTGCTCTTCCCGGCCCTGGTCTTCGCGATCATCGGCTCGTCACGGCTGCTCGTCGTCGGTGCCGACTCGGCGACGGCCGCGATCCTCGCGGCCGGCCTGGCCACGATCGGGATCGCCGGGCTGACCCCCAACTCGCCCCAGTGGCTCGCCCTGACCTCCCTGACCGCGATCATGTGCGGAGCCCTGCTGCTGCTGGCCAGGCTGCTCCGGCTCGGTTTCCTCGGCGACTTCCTGTCAGCCTCGGTGCTCATCGGCTTCCTCACCGGCGTGGGGATCCAGGTCTTCACCGGCCAGATCCCCGACATGCTCGGGATCCCCAAGGGCAAGGGGAACTGGTTCGAGCAGCAGTGGTACACGCTGACGCACCTCAGTGACGCGAGTGGGGTCACGCTGGCCTACGCGCTGGGCACGCTCGCGATCATCCTCGGGTTCAAGCGGTTCGTGCCGAAGGTCCCCGGCGCCATCGTGGCTGTGGTGCTCACGATCATCCTTGCGACGGTCACGCAGGCCTCCTCGCACGGTGTGGCGGTCGTCGGCGCCATGCAGGGCGGTTTCCCACCGATCGGCCTGCCCCAGGGTGTCGGCTGGTCCGACGTCCCCAAGCTGCTCACGGTCGCCTTCTCGTGCTTCGTCCTGATCATCGCCCAGAGTGCCGCCACGTCCCGCAGCTTCGCGACCCGGCACGGCCAGCGGGTCGACATCAACCGCGACATCGTCGGGCTCAGCGGCGCCAACCTCGCGGCCGGACTCAGCGGCACCTTCGTCGTCAACGGCAGCCCGACCAAGACCCAGATCCTCGACGAGCAGAAGGGCAAGACGCAGCTCGCCAACGCGACCATGGCCCTGGTCGTCCTCATCATCGTGCTGTTCTTCACCGGTGCCCTGACCAACCTGCCCAAGCCCGTGCTCGGGGCGATCGTCTTCCTCATCGGTGTCGACCTCATCGACATCGCCGGCCTGAAGCGCGTCCGCAAGGCCCGGCCCAGTGAGTTCTACATCGCCGTGCTCACGGCGATCGTGGTCTTCGCCGTCGGCGTGGAGCAGGGCATCGTGCTGGCGGTCATCCTCTCCCTCGTCGAGATGGTGCGGCGGCAGTACCGTCCGCACCGGTTCGTCATCGGCATCGACGCCGAGGGCCAGCCGATCTACACGCGCGCGGAGCAGGGCATGCAGAGCGCCCCCGGCCTGCTCGTCTTCCGCTACGACGCCGACCTGTTCTACGCCAACGCGAACCAGTTCTCGGACGGGGTCCAGCAGCTCATCACCAGCGCCCCGGACCCGGTGCGCTGGCTCGTCCTCGACTGCTCCTCGATCCCCGACGTCGACTACTCGGCCGGCGCCACGCTCCACCAGCTCGTGACGTTCGTCCACAACCGCGGGGCGAACGTGGCCCTGGCCAACCTCGACCCCGACCTGCGGGCCACCCTCGAGAAGTTCGGGGTCCTGCAGCTGCTCAACGTCGACCACATCTACCCGACCGTCGCGGACGCCGTCGCGGCTTTCCGCTCGTTGCCGCCGGGGCCTGGCCCCGACGACCGGGCGACCCAGCCAAAGGAGGCCTGAGCGCGATGGTGCAGGCAACACACTCCGAGCACCCCGCCGGTGCGACCGACCACGTGCACCCGATGGAGGAGACGGCGCACCTGAGCGTCGACGAGCGCCGCGCGCTCGGCAAGGAGGCCAGGGAGCGTGCGCCCCTGGAGGACCATGCCGGCTGGCGGCCACCGGCCGGACGGCCCGACCCGGTCGCCCTGCTCGAGGCGCAGAACACGACGCGTGAGCCCGATCTCGTGCCGGTCCGGCACGGTCGGATGATGGCCTCGGCGTTCACCTTCTACCGCGGGTCGGCCGCGATCATGGCCTCGGACCTGGCCACCACGCCGACCGCCGGGCTCAGGGTCCAGCTCTGCGGTGACGCCCATCTGTCCAACTTCGGCGTCTACGCCTCGCCGGAGCGGCAGCTGCTCTTCGACCTCAACGACTTCGACGAGACGCTTCCGGGCCCCTTCGAGTTCGACGTCAAGCGGCTCGCCGCCAGCTTCGCGATCGCCTGCCGCAACAACGGCTTCAGCCCGGTCGACGTGCGCGACGTGTGCCTCATCGTGGGCCAGTCGTACCGGACGGCGATGGCCGAGTTCGCCGGCCAGGACACGCTGGACGTGTGGTACTCCCGCCTGTCCGAGGACGACCTCCGCCGGGGCATGGCGGACGCGCGCCGGGCCCTGCTCGACACGACCAAGGCGAAGGGCGAGTCGGGCGACTTCAAGGTCACCGGCGCCTCGATCAAGCAGGGCGAAGCGACCTTGCGCAAGGCCCGAAGCCGGACGAACCTGCAGGCCTTGTCCAAGCTCACCGAGGTGGTCGACGGACGCCAGCGCATCGTGAGCCAGCCACCCGTGCTCATCCCGATGCGAGAGCTGGAGAAGTACTACGACCTCGACTTCGCCGACATCGAGGACGTCATCCGCCAGTTCTTCGAGCGATACCGCGCGACGCTCAGCCTGAGCCGCCGGCAGCTGCTCAACCGGTACACGATCGTGGACGTCGCGAGGAAGGTCGTCGGCGTCGGGTCGGTCGGGACGCGCGCGTTCGTCGCACTGCTCGAGGGCCGCGACGAGCGCGACCCGTTGTTCCTCCAGGTCAAGGAGGCCACCCGTTCGGTGCTCGAGGCGCACCTGCCCAGAAGCCAGTTCGCCGACGCCGGTGAGCGCGTCGTCCAAGGTCAGCAGCTGCTCCAGTCGGCCTCTGACATCTTCCTCGGCTGGTCCGCCGGCATCGAGACGGACCGGTTCTACTACTGGCGGCAGCTGCGTGACATGAAGGGGTCCGCGAGCGTCGAGACGATGATCCCGGCCGGGATGGGCTACTACGCCCGCATCTGTGGCTGGACCCTCGCCCGCGCGCACGCGCGCTCGGGCGACCCGGTGGCCATAGCGGCATACCTCGGGTCGAAGCGACGCTTCGACAAGGCGCTCGCGGAGTTCGCCGAGGAGTATGCCGACCAGAACGACCGCGACTACGCGGCATTCCTGCACGCGATCAGCTCGGGCCGGATCGAAGCCCGCCAAGGGGTCTGAGGCATGGCCGACGCCTCGCCGCCGGTCGAGCCGGCCCCCGCAGCGGACGCGGCTTCACCGGCGGGTGTCGGCCGGCCGAAGGGCAGCAGGACCGGGATCAGCAAGCCCCCACGCAGGGTGCTGCTCATGGCGCTGCTTCGGTCCTCGTTGTCGATCATCGTGGCTCTCGCGGTCTACACGCTCATCCCGCTGGGCAGCTTCGACGAGGAGCGTTCGCTCCTCAAGTTCGTCCTGGGGGTGCTGCTCGTCATCCTGGTCCTGGGCCTGCAGACCCGAGGCATCGTGGGCTCGCCTTACCCGCTGATCCGGACGGTGGAGGCCCTGGCGACGACCGGCCCGCTGTTCCTGCTCGTCTTCGCGAGCACGCACTACTCGATCGACACCGTCCAGCCGGGCAGCTACACCCAGGCGATGACGCGGCTCGATGCCCTCTACTACACGGTGACGACCTTCGCGACGGTCGGCTACGGCGACATCTCGCCGGTCTCGGAGGCCGCGCGGCTCGTGGCCACGGTGCAGATGCTCCTCGGGCTGATCTTCATCGGCCTCGTCGCGCGGGTCATCAGCGGCGCCGCGCAGCTCGGCCTGAAACGGCGTCGTGAGGAGCAGCAGGGGCCTGACCAGGCCTGATGCCCCCAGCCACATGGCCGCAGAGATCTTGGAAGAATTTCTCGGAGATCCTGTAACACTCCCGACGGTCGGGCCGATGAAGCAGGCGTACGAGGCGCCAGTCGGACCCCCGAGCGACTGGCGCCTCGTCGCGTCTGCGCTAGCGGTCTTCGCGGACCAGGGCGACCAGCGACTCGGCCTCCTCCGCGCAGGCGGGACATGCGCGCAGGTGGACCTGCATCTGCGGCATCGCCGTCGAGGCGGGGTCGGCCACGAGGAGCTCGACGTACTCGTCCATGAGCCGGAAGCAGTCGTCGCACGACAGCCATGGCTCGGTGTCGACCACGAGCTCGCGGGCCTGCTTGTCGGTCAGCTTGCGGATGCTCATGCCCCGCCTCCTTCGTCCTGCCCACCAGTCCCCGGACCATCCGCACGCCGCGGTGGCTCGAGGTGCCCGGTGCCCACGAGGTGCGCCCGCACGCGGGTGCGTGCCACGTGAAGCGTCTTGTAGAGAGCGCCGCGGGTCGTGCCGAGCCGCTCGGCGAGCACGTCGATGGGCACCTCGTCGACGAGCAGCGCGACCGCGATCCGCCGCTGGTATGCCGTGAGGGCCACGTCGAGCGCGCGCCCGACCTCCGCGGCCAGCTCGGTCGCCACAGCCAGCTCGGCCGGTCCCGCGGCCGACCAGTGCAGCGTGTCCGGGTCTTCGAGTGGCACCTCGCGCCGCGACCAGGCCTGCCGGCGCACCTCGGTCGCGGCCTGGAGGATGGCGAACTTGTACGCCCACGTCGTGAAGCGGCTGCGCCCTTCGAACGTATGCAGCTTGGAAAGGAGCGCGACGACGGCGTCGTCCGCGGCCGCCACGGCCAGGTCGTCACGGTCGCGAGCGTCGAGCCCGGGCAGCTGGCTGCGCATGCGCGCGACCTGGTGCCGGCACCCGCGGACCATGAGGGCGTGCAGCTCCCGGACCGCATCGTCCCGATCAGGTCCTAGCGACGCGAGCCGGGCCTGGAGACTCTCGTCCGAGGACCGGTCCGTGCACCCGGTGACCGCCGACCGGTCCCAGGCGTCGGCGGGCATCGGCGCGACGATGGCGACGGGGTGGGCCGCGCGGGTGTCGGGGTCTGCGGCCGTCATGCGGACCACTCATCTGGTCCGAGGATCCTGGATGCCAGCTCGGGAGGGCAGCCGCGGTCGACGAGCTGGAGCAAGGCGTGCACGTCGACCCGCGCCCGCGAGAGCCGCGTCGCCAGCGGCTCGGGGAAGCCCGCCTCGAGCAGCCGGCAGTGGCGCCATGCCGTCACGTCGGCAGGCGGGCCGTCCGAGCGGCATACCCGTGGTCGGGCGGGGACGTGCGAGGCCTGTGGGCCTGAGGCGGTGTTGACGGTCATGACTGGTTGGCGTCCGTCCCGCCCCGGCTCTTACCGGCCAGGCGGTAAGAACTGCGCGGCCTGACACGCGAACGTCCTGTGACCACCTCGGCATCACCTCTTCGCCAGTGTCGGCAGGGGTGGTCACACCGGTCAACCCACGGCAGCCGTGACAGCAGATCCCGTGCGGGTGCCTCGACGAAGGAAGGTCACAGTGATGGTCAGATCGATGGAGGATGACCAGAGCACGTCCTCGCCCTCGCGCCCACGCCGTCGGCGCGTCGCGTTCTCCGTCTCGGTCATGGGACTCGTCCTCGCCGCGCTTGCGCTCACGGTGCCGCGCAGTGCCGCCGGCGTCGTGCCCACTGCCTCGCACGCCGCGCACGCCTCGCACCTTGCGGCAGCCTCCACCTCCGTCCCAGCACGCGCCCTCACGGCCGCGCAGGTGTCCCTGCACGACGCGATGCGCAAGCTGTGGGAGGACCATGTCACGTGGACCCGGCTCGCGATCGTCGCGTTCGCGGACGGCTCGGCCGGGTTCGGTCCGACCGCGAACAGGCTGCTGGCCAACCAGTCCGACATCGGCAGTGCCATCGCGACGTTCTATGGCGCGCAGGCCGGCTCGACGCTCACCGCCCTGCTCCACGACCACATCACCATCGCGGTCGAGCTGCTCCAGGCTGCCAAGGCCGGCGACACCGCGGCCTTCGCCGACGCGAAGACCCGGTGGTACGCCAACGCCGACCAGATCGCCGACTTTCTCGCCGCCGCCAACCCCAGGAACTGGCCGCAGGCCACGATGCGCGAGTCGATGCGCATGCACCTCGACCAGACCCTCGCCGAGGCGGCGGCCGAGCTGCGCGGCGACTACACGGCCAGCATCGCGGCATACGAGCAGGTCCATGCGCACATCCTCGCGATGGCCGACCTGCTCAGCGAGGGGATCATGCGGCAGCTCCCGTCCCAGGTGCACTGACCTCGCCGCTGTCCACCTGCCCGACCCACACACCCGACACCGACACAACCAACACCGACACAACCAACACCGACACAACCAACACCGACACAACCAACACCGACAAAAGGAGCTGCTCGTGAGCCACACCACCACGCAGGCACCCACCTCGACGACGCGTGACCTCGCATCGCCGACCTACCAGGCCTTCGTCATCCTGCGGAGCGCTTTCACCATCGCCCCGATCCTCTTCGGCATCGACAAGTTCTTCGACTACATGGTCAGCTGGGACGCCTACCTGGCGCCGGGGTTCGCGTCGCTGTCGCCGTTCTCGGTGCACACGACGATGTACATCGTGGGAGTGGTCGAGATCGCCGCCGGCGTGGTCGTCGCACTGTGGCCGCGCATCGGTGCTCCGATCGTGGCGCTCTGGCTGCTCGGGATCATCGTCAACCTGCTCGTCCTCGGCGGCCACCTCGATATCGCCCTGCGCGACCTCGGCCTCTGTCTCGCGGCCATCGCCCTGGCCCGCCTCAGCGTCGACCTCGAGAAGAAATCCCCGGCGGACGTGTAACGCATCCAGCCCCGCCTCCGATGGAGCGGGTGGAAGAGGCGCCATCTGGACCCCCGAGCGGGTGGCGCCTCTCTTCCTTTCCCGCCGCCTTCCGTCCCCCGTCTCCCGTATGCCGGGTCCCGACGCGTCGGGCTGTGGCCGTTGGGTGGGCCCGGCGCCGTAAGGTGGCCGCATGAGCGCGGTCAGCCTTCGCCCCGTGCGCGCCGGTGAGCTCGCCGAGCCGCGCGTCGCCGACACCGAGTTCGACGACTTCGGCCCGCGCCCGGGCTACGACCAGCCGCCACCGTGCCGTCTCGACGATCGGGGCAACCTGGCCGTGGTCGTCGACGGCGACCTGGCAGGCAGCGTCAGCTGGATCTGGATGCAGTGGGGCCCGAGCGCCGGCTCACGCAACCCGATGATCGGCATCCACCTCGACGAGTGGGTGCGCGGGCGCGGTATCGGCACCGAGGCCCAGCGGCTGCTCGTCGACCTGTTCTTCCGGCACACGAACACGAACCGCATCGAGGCACACACTGACGTCGAGAACGTCGCCGAGCAGCGCGCCCTCGAGAAGGTCGGCTTCGCCAGCGAGGGCGTCATCCGCGGAGCGCAGTGGCGCAACGGCGCCTACCACGACGGGTACCTCTACTCGATCCTGCGGGCCGACTGGGCCGCCGCCCGCTGAGCCGCCGATGACGGGCGCTCAGCGCGGGGTGATCACGAAGAAGGGCAGGTCATGGCACCGTGTGGCGAGCCATGCCGAGGTGGGCGCGTCGGCTCCGGACGCCCACGCGTCCAGCGGAAGGTCCCGGATCAGGTCTCCCGTGACCCAGGTGGGGTCCGACGATGTGACCACGCGCCCCGCGGCGTTGACGAGGACGCAGGTGCGCCCGACGCCGTCCATCACATCGAGCGCGTGCTCCTCGAACCAGGCGACGAGGACGTCCGCCCCGATGACCCCGCCGAACAGCCCACCCACGACCAGGGGCTGGGTGAAGGTCAGCGTGTACTGGTCGGTGCAGAGGTAGTCGACGTAGGGCCCGGTGACGTGACGATCGCCGGTCTCGAAAGGCCTTGCGTACCAAGGCAGCTGGGTGTAGTCGCGGAACCCGACGGCTCGTGGGTCGGTCTCGGCCGCCAGCTTGGCGACGGTCGCCGTGCCCGAGCGCGAGTCGGAGGTCCACCACTCCAGCCAGTACGCCGCGTCGCTGAGCAGGCCGGGCGCCATGACGACGCCGGCGCCGGCGACGGGAGTCCTGGGGTCCTCGAGCATGGCGCGGCAGTACCGCTCGATGTCGAGGTCAGTGCGCCGCGGGACCTCGCCGCTCAGCTGCCGGCGGACCAGCTCACCCAGCTCGTCGAGCTCCTCGAACAGCGCCCGACCGAAGTCACCGACCCACTGGGCCACGTCGGTGCCCGTTGTCGTCGCCGTCATGCCTGCCTCCTCGACCGGGTCGTCCGGTGCAGCCTCTTGACCGCCTCGAACAGCTCCCTGACATGATCCTCCGCGGCGGCGCGGGCCGCTGCGGGTTCGCCGGACGCGACCGCCCCGACGATCCGCTCGTGCGCGCGAACGCCGCCCACGTCGGCTGACCCGGCGTCCGGGTCGGCGTCGGCGAGCCAGAGCACGGGTCCGATCTCCCGCTGGAGCGAGAGCTCCTCTCGAGTGAGCCGCGCCGACTGCGCGGTCGCCGCCAGCTCGAGGTGGAAGGTGCCCTCGTGCCGGGGTATGCCGCTCGGCTCGTCCCGGTCGGGACGCAGGGACGCGAGCCGGCGCAGCCGTGTGAGGTCGTCCGGGTCGGCCCGCTCGGCGGCCAGCGCGGCGCAGTGGCCGCTCACGGCGCAGTAGTGGTCCGACAGGTCGCGCAGCTCGCCCAGGCCCACGCGGGCCAGCCGCGCCAACAGGGCGGCCCGCCCGCCGTCCTCCGGAGCCTTGACGAACGAGCCACCGCCGCGGCCGCGGCGGGTGACGATGAGGTCGTCCTCGCGCAGGGTGCCCAGAGCCTCACGCACGGTGACCGTGGCCACGCCGAACCGGTCGGCCAGGTCGCTCTCGGGAGGCAGCATGCTGCCGTCCGGCAGCAGGCCCAGGGCGATCGCCTCACCCAGCCGGCGGCGGACGGCCTCGGCGCGGCCCTCGGCGGGCAGCGGGGCGAACACGGCGGCATACGGCCCGAGGGGCAGGGACCGGTCCGCCATGACACCACCTCCTAACAGTTTGGTGATTCCCCTTGCGCGTAAACATATGGACCCATACCTTTTCCGTCCAGCAGGCCGAACACACCCGAGGAGCACCATGACGCCTCGCCACGGGCAGGACACCCCGGCGATCAGCCTTCGCCGGCTGCGCAAGGAGTTCACCGGCACCCCGCCGGTCGTCGCCGTCGACGACATCGACCTCGACGTGCGGGGCGGCGAGTTCTTCTCCATGCTCGGGCCCTCGGGGTCCGGCAAGACGACGGTGCTGCGCATGATCGCGGGGTTCGAGGAGCCGACGTCCGGCGTCGTCGAGCTCGAGGGCGTGGACGTGACCCAGCGCCAGCCCTATGACCGCGACGTCAACACGGTCTTCCAGGACTACGCCCTCTTCCCGCACATGAGCGTGGCCGAGAACGTCGAGTACGGCCTGCTCGTCAAGAAGGTCGGCCGTTCCGAGCGGCGCACCCGCGTCGGCGAGGCGCTCGAGCAGGTCCGGCTCGGCGACCACGGCAAACGCCGGCCGTCCCAGCTCTCGGGCGGCCAGCGGCAGCGCGTCGCGCTGGCCCGCGCACTCGTCAACCGGCCGAAGGTCCTGCTGCTCGACGAGCCGCTCGGCGCCCTCGACCTCAAGCTGCGCGAGCAGATGCAGGTCGAGCTGAAGGGCATCCAGCGCGACGTCGGCATCACGTTCCTCTTCGTCACCCACGACCAGGAGGAGGCACTCACCCTGTCCGACCGCATCGCGGTATTCAACGCCGGCCGGATCGAGCAGGTCGGCACGGCCCACGAGGTCTACGAGAGCCCGCAGTCGGCGTTCGTCGCCGGCTTCGTGGGCACCTCGAACCTCCTCACTGGTGCGGCCGCCCGGGCCGTCATCAAGCGGGACGGGTCGTTCGCGATCCGCCCCGAGAAGCTCTCGGTCGCCCCGGCCGGCGCGTCGGTGGGGGCCGGCGAGCTGCATGCCGACGGGACGCTCGAGGAGGTCGTCTACGGCGGGCCGGTCACGCGCTACGTCGTCGCACTAGCTGCCGGGGGCCGGCTCACGGCGCTCGAGCAGAACACCGGGTCACGCACTGGTGGTGCCGCGCTGCGGCGGGGGGACCAGGTCGTGCTCGTCTGGAACAGCGAGCACGTGATCGACGTGCCCGCACCGCCGGCGCTCGAACCAACGGCGCCCGAGCCGTCAGCGCTCGATTCATCAACACTCCACTGATCAACACTCCACTGATCATCACCATGAAGGAGATCGGCGTGCGTACGTCAAGGAAGTCCCTCCTCGGGACCGTCGCGGTCGTGGCCGTCCTTGCCCTCGCGGGCTGCGGCAGCTCGACCCCATCCACCAGCGGGGGGACCGGCGGCACGGGTGCGCCCGGCGGCATGCAGGTGCCCGACCTCAAGGCACTGGACAAGCTGGGCACACCCGAGGGGGAGGTCAACGTGCTCGCCTGGCCCGGCTATGTCGAGGACGGCAGCAACGACCCCAAGGTCGACTGGGTCACCGACTTCGAGAAGTCGTCCGGGTGCAAGGTCAACATCAAGACGTTCGGCACCTCGGACGAGGCGGTGCAGCTGATGCGCACCGGACAGTACGACACCGTCTCGGCCTCGGGCGACGCCACCCTGCGGCTCATCGCGGCAGGCGACGTCGAGCCGGTCAACACCTCGCTCATCACGAACTACCCCGACATCTTCGACTCGCTGAAGATGAAGCCGTGGAACTCCGTCAACGGGGTCGCCTACGGCATCCCGCACGGCCGCGGCGCGAACCTGCTCATGTACCGCACCGACCTCGTCAAGCCCGCCCCCGACTCGTGGGGCGCCGTGTTCGACCAGGCCGGCGCCCAGAAGGGCCACGTCACGGCATACGACTCGCCGATCTACATCGCCGACGCGGCCCTCTACCTCATGGCGACCAAGCCCGACCTCGGGATCAAGGACCCGTACGCGCTCGACGACACCCAGCTCGCCGCGGCGGTCGACCTGCTCAAGGCGCAGAAGGCCAACGTCAGCGAGTACTGGTCTGACTACCTCAAGGAGGTCCAGGCCTTCAAGAACGGCACGTCGACCGTGGGCACCACGTGGCAGGTCATCGCCAACGTCGCCCAGGCGGACAAGACGCCCGTCGAGGCCATCCTCCCCAAGGAGGGGTCGACCGGCTGGTCCGACACCTGGATGGTCTCGGCCAAGTCGCAGCACAAGACGTGCGCGTACAAGTTCATCGACCACATCGTCTCGCCGAAGGTCAACGCGGCGATCGCGGAGTACTTCGGCGAGGCTCCGGCCAACCGCAAGGCCTGCGCCGAGACGGTCGACAAGAACCACTGCGCGACGTACCACGCCGAGGACGAGGCCTACTTCAGCAAGGTCCACTACTGGACCACGCCGATCTCCACCTGCCTCGACGGCCGGACCGACGTCAAGTGCACCGACTACGCGACGTGGACCAAGGCCTGGACCGAGATCCGCAACAGCTGACCGGCGAGCCGTCCCGGGACCGACGCCGGCCCCGGGACGGCACCCGCCGGCATACGGCCGACCAGAACCGTCGAGAGCATGTCGAGAACACGTCGAGAACACGGAGGTGGACCACGCATGAGGAACCGCAGAGGGCTCGCAGCCCTGCTCGCCCCGCCACTGCTGTGGCTCCTCGTGGTCTACCTCGGCGCGCTCGCCGTCATCTTCGCGACCGCCTTCTTCACGACCGACCCGTTCACGAACCAGGTCATCCCGACCTTCACCCTCGAGAACTTCCGGGAGATCCTCAGCCCGACGTATGCCGGCATCATCGGGCGCACGCTGCTGATCGCCGTGCTCGTCACCGTGCTGTGCATCGCTGTCGCGGTCCCGTTCGCGTTCTTCATGGCCCGGGTCGCGCCGCGACGCCTGCGCGGTCTGCTGCTCGCGGCGGTGCTCGTGCCGCTGTGGGCGAGCTACCTCGTCAAGGCCTATGCCTGGCGCACCATGCTCCAGCCCGGCGGCGTGTTCGACAGCGCTTTCGGAGCGACACCCGGGTTCGGCCTGGCCGCAGTCGTGCTCACCCTGAGCTACCTGTGGCTGCCGTACATGATCCTGCCGGTCTATGCCGCGTTCGAGCGCCTGCCGGAGAGCCATCTCGAGGCCTCGGCCGACCTCGGTGCGCGTCCCGCGACGACGTTCCGAAAGGTCGTCGTGCCCTCGCTCATGCCTGCGATCGCGGCCGGCTCGATCTTCACCTTCTCGCTCAGCCTCGGGGACTACATCGCCGTGTCCATCGTCGGCGGCAAGCTCCAGGTGCTCGGCACCACGGTGCTGCAGAACATCACGCTCGACCTGCCTTTCGCTGCAGCCCTTGGCACGTCGTCGGTCGTGATCATGGTCCTCTACCTGGTCGCGGTGCGGCGCACCGGCGCCCTGGACAACCTCTGAGGAGTGGAGGGATGAGACTCGGACGAGGGACCAAGGTGCTCTTCACGGTGTTCGCGACCATCGTGCTCACCTTCGTCTACGTGCCGATCGTCGTGGTGACGGTCAACTCGTTCAACAGCGACCGCACGTTCGGCTGGCCGCCGCCTGGCTTCACCGCCCAGTGGTGGCATGCGGCGCTGCAGGCCCAGGGCCCGCGGGACGCGTTCCTCATGTCGGTCAAGGCAGGCCTCGGCGCGACGGCCATCGCCCTGCTGCTCGGGACCCTGCTCGCCCTCGCGCTGAGCCGGTACGCCTTCTTCGGCAGGCACGCGATCTCGATGCTCATCGTGCTGCCCATCGCGCTGCCCGGGATCGTCACCGGCATCGCGCTCCAGTCGGCGATCCAGGGTGTGCTCACGCCTATCTTCGGCATCGGCGCAGGGCTGTTCACGATCATCGTCGGTCACGCGACCTTCTGCATCGTCATCGTCTTCAACAACGTGACGGCACGCCAGCGGCGGCTCGGCGCGTCGCTCGAGCAGGCGTCCGCCGACCTCGGTGCCAGGCCCCTCACGACCTTCCGGCGGGTGACCTTCCCGCTGCTGCGTTCCAGCCTGCTCGCGGGCGCGCTGCTCGCCTTCGCGCTCAGCTTCGACGAGATCGTCGTGACGACCTTCACGGCCGGCCCCGACAGCCCGACGCTGCCGATCTGGATCTTCAACAACCTCTTCCGGCCCAACCAGGCCCCAGTCGTCAACGTCATTGCCGTGGTGCTGATCGTGCTGTCGATCATCCCGGTGTGGCTGGCGCAGCGCCTCGCCGGCGCCGACGCGGCTGAGAGCCGCCTCTAGCCCGGCCCGCAGACGCCAACGCGACAGGGGTGGGGCCGTCTGGGTCGAGTGGGCGACCCGCCCCACCCGTCACACGGGGTTTTGGGGTTTTTGGGGCCGGTGGGACGCAGCGCCCACTCGACCGGCACACCCCATCTTGGTCGAGTGGGCGACCCGCCCCACCCGTCACACGGGATCACACAGGGCTTCTGGGGCCGGTGGGACGCAGCGCCCACTCGACCGGCACCCCCATCTGGTCGAGTGGCCGACCCGCCTCACCCGTCACACGGGTTTTGGGGTTTCTGGGGCCGGTGGGACGCAGCGCCCACTCGACGGGGGTGGGGCCGTCTGGGTCGAGTGGGCGACCCGCCCCACCCGTCACACGGGGTTTTGGGGTTTCCGGGGCGGGTGGGACGCAGCGCCCACTCGACGGGGGTGGGGCCGTCTGGTCGAGTGGCCGACCCGCCTCACCCGTCACACGGGATCACACAGGGTTTCTGGGGCCGGTGGGACGCAGCGCCCACTCGACCGGCACCTCATCTGGTCGAGTGGCCGCCCCGCCCCACCCGTCACACGGGGTTTTGGGGTTTCCGGGGCGGGTGGGACGCAGCGCCCACTCGACGGGGGTGGGGCTCCCGTCTTGGTCGAGTGGGCGACCCGCCTCACCCGTCACACGGGTTTTGGGGTTTCTGGGGCCGGTGGGACGCAGCGCCCACTCGACCGGCACCCACCCATCTGGTCGAGTGGCCGACCCGCCCCACCCGTCACGGGCGCTCGGGGTCAGATGGCGCAGCCGTCGGGGCCGCAGGCCGCGTCGCCGGCGGCCGAGCCGGCGCTGGCGTCGAGCATGACCAGCGGATGCGTCTCGCGCCAGACCTGGTCGAGCGCCTGGCCGAACAGCTCGGCGGGCTGGGCACCAGAGATGCCGTACGTGTCGTCGAGCACGAAGAACGGCACGCCCCGGATCCCGATCTGCTGGGCCGCCTGGATGTCGGCGACGACGGCGCCCCGGTAGGAGTGCTCGCTCAGGGCGTGGACGATCTCCTCCGGGTCGAGGCCCGCCTCGGTGCCGATGCGCACGAGCACCTCACGGTCGCCGATGTCCTCACCATGCTCGAAGTGGGCCGACAGGAGTGCCTCCTTGACGGCGTCGCCGAGCGCATGTGCCTTGGCGAGGTGGAGCAGCTCGTGGCCCGGGAAGCTGTTGGCCACGACGACCGAGTCGAAGTCGTAGGCCAGCCCCTCATCGGCCGCAATCGCCGTGACCTGGTCGAACATCTGCCGCACCTGGCCGCGGGACATCCCCTTGCGGTCGACCAGGTAGTCCAGCTCGGTGCCGTCGTGATGGTCGGGGAGCGTGGGGTCGAGCTGGTAGCTGCGCCAGTGCACCTCGACGTCGTCCCGATGCGCGAACTGCGCGAGCGCACTCTCGAAGCGGCGCTTGCCGATGTAGCACCACGGGCAGGCGATATCGGACCAGATCTCCACCTTCATGGAACGTTCAACCAAAGCCACGCCCGATTCGTTCCCTCCGCAGCCATCGGCCGGCCAACGAGGTCCTCACCGCTGTGTCAGCAACACACCCGGAAACCGACCGCTCGCCACGGTTGCAGCTATGACGGGCTGTCGGTTTATGGGTGTGTTGCGGAGGTCAGGCGTCGGCCGTGGTGGGGCGAGAGGTCGGCGTCGGCAGGTCCTGGTTCTCCGGGAAGTGGCACGCCACCTGGTGACCTGGCGCCAGCTGCAGCAGTGGTGGCTCCACTGTCTTGCAGATCTCCTGCGCCTTCCAGCAGCGCGTGTGGAAGCGGCACGCGGGCGGCGGGTTGATCGGGCTCGGGACGTCACCCTCGAGCCGGATCCGCTCGCGGTGAATGCGCCGCTGGGTGTCCGGGATCGGGACGGCCGACAGCAGTGCCGTGGTGTACGGGTGCATCGGACGCGTGTAGAGCTCGTCCCGCTCGGTCAGCTCGACGAGCTTGCCGAGGTACATGACAGCGATGCGGTCGCTCATGTGCCGGACCACCGAGAGGTCGTGCGCGATGACAACGTAGGTGAGGCCCAGCTCGTCCTGGAGGTCCTCGAGGAGGTTGATGACCTGGGCCTGGATCGACACGTCGAGCGCCGAGACCGGCTCGTCGGCCACGATCAGCTTGGGCTTGAGGGCCAGAGACCGGGCGATGCCGATGCGCTGCCGCTGGCCGCCGGAGAACTCGTGCGGGTAGCGGTTGTAGTGCTCCGGGTTGAGGCCGACGAGCTCGAGCAGCTCCTGGACCGAACGCTTGATGCCGTTCTCGGTCTTGACGTGCTGCAGCTTGAAGGGCGCCCCCACGATCGTGCCGACGGTGTGGCGCGGGTTGAGCGAGCCATACGGGTCCTGGAAGATCATCTGCACGTCGCGACGGAGCGGACGCAGCTTGCCGACCGACCAGTGCGTGACGTCCTGGCCCTCGAACAGCAGCGTCCCCGACGTCGGCTCGATGAGTCGGGTCAGCATCCGGCCAGTCGTCGTCTTCCCGCATCCCGACTCGCCCACCAGCGACAGGGTCTCGCCCCGGGCCACGTCGAACGTCAGCTCGTCGACGGCCTGGACAGCGCCGACCACGCGTTGCAGGAGCCCACGGCGGATCGGGAAGTGCTTGGTCAGCTTGGTGACCTGCAGCAGCGCGTCGCCCGAGCGCGTCTGGGTGCTCGCCTCCGGTGCGGTGGACGTGGTCACGATGCGGCTCCTTCGCTCGGGCGGGTCACAGCGTCGGCCTGATGTCGTTCTCCCAGATGGACCGTCGGTCCTCGGGGGAGAGGTGGCAGGCGGCATAGTGCCCGGGCGGCCCGGGGGCGAACGGGGGTCGTACGGTCTGGCTCAGGCCACCGGTGCGGTCGGCGAAGGCACACCGCGGGTGGAACGGGCAGCCGGCAGGGACCTTGATCAGGCTCGGGGGCGTGCCGGCGATCGGGCGCAGCCGCTCGGTGCGCTCGCGGTCGAGGCGCGGCATCGAGCCGAGCAGGCCCCACGTGTACGGATGCTGCGGCCGCTCGAAGACGTCCTCAGCGGCGGCGTACTCCACGGACCGTCCGGCATACATCACCATGATGTCGTCGGCGAGCTCCGCGACGACACCCAGATCGTGGGTGATGATGATGACGGCCGAGTTGAACTCGCTCTGCAGGTCGCGGATGAGGTCGAGGATCTGCGCCTGCACGGTGACGTCCAGCGCGGTGGTCGGCTCGTCGGCGATGAGTAGGTCGGGGGAGCACGACAGCGCGATCGCGATCATCGCCCGCTGCCGCATACCGCCCGAGAACTGGTGCGGGTAGTCGTCGACGCGGCTGTTCGGCTGCGGGATGCCCACGCGGTCGAGCATGTCGATGGCGTGCTTGCGGGCGACCGAGGTGCTCACGTCGTTGTGCACCTTGTAGGCCTCGATGATCTGGCGGCCGACCGTGTAGAACGGGTGCATCGACGAGAGCGGGTCCTGGAAGATCATCGCCATCTTCTTGCCGCGCAGCGCCCGGACGTCCTCACGGCTCGCGCCGACGAGCTCCTGGCCGTCGAGCCGGATCGAGCCGGTCATCCGCACGGTGCCGGGCTTGTGCAGCCCCATGATCGCCATGCTCGTGACGCTCTTGCCAGATCCCGACTCGCCGACGATGCCGAGGGTCTTGCCGCGGGCCAGGTCGAACGACAGGCCGTCGACCGACTTGACGAGGCCGTCATCAGTGGGGAAGTGCACGCGTAGGTCGCGGACCGCGAGGAAGGTCCCCGGCGGCGGCGCGCCGAGGCCGCCGATGCCGTCGAGCACGTTCACCGACTCGGCGCCCTTGCGGCGGCGGCGGCCGGTGCGGTCGACGGTCTCGGAGGAGTCGACCAGAGCCTCGGCCATCTTCTCGGTGCTTCGGTTCGTGGGTTCGGTCATGCGGTGCGCACCCTCGGGTCGATGACGGCGTAGAGAAGGTCCACGACGAGGTTGGCGATGATGATGAAGACGGCGCCGAGAATCGTCACGCCGAGGACCTTCGGCAGGTCGTTCTGCGACACGGCCTTGACAGCGTACTGGCCGATGCCGGGCAGCGAGAAGGTCGTCTCCGTGAGGATGGCGCCACCGAGCAGCAGGCCGAGGTCGAGGCCGAAGATCGTCACGATGGGGGTCAGGGCGGCGCGCAGGCCGTGCCGGACGACCACGTCGTTCTCGCGCAGCCCCTTGGCGCGGGCCGTGCGGATGTAGTCCTCGTTCATGGTCTCCAGCATGCCCGCGCGCGTCAGTCGGGCGTATGCCGCGGCATACAGGAACGCCAGCGTGATCCACGGCAGGAGCAGGTCGTAGGCCCACAAGAAGGGGTTCTGCTGCAAGGGGGTGTAGGAGCCACCTGGCGCGGTCCAGCCCAGGCCGTAGCTGAAGATCGACAGCGACAGCAGGCCGGTGAAGAAGATGGGGAGCGAGACACCGGCGAGCGCGACCGTCATGGCGGCGCGGTCGACGATGGTCCCGCGACGCAGCGCCGAGACGACGCCAGTCGCGACCCCGCCCAGCAGCCACAGGAATGCGGCGCCGGCCGCGAGGCTCAGGGTGACCGGGAGGCGGTCCATGAGGTCAGGCAGGACGGGGTTCTGCGTGATGAACGAGTACCCGAGACACGGGGCGGGGCAGTGGTCGTAGCCGGCGCCGGTGTAGTAGTCGCTACCGGCGAACAGGCCCTTGATGAAGCGGCCGTACTGCACCCAGATCGGGTCGGTGAACCCGAGGCGCACGGCCGTCTCGTGGATCTGGGCGGCGCCCGCCGACTTGCCGACGTAGCGCGAGGCGAGGTCCTCGACGGTGGCCCCGCCGATCCGGGGAAGCAGGAAGAAGATGGCAAAGACGACTGCCGTCACGATGAACAGCAGCACGACTGCACTGATGAGGCGTCTGATCAGGTACGCGAGCACTGTGGTCGGCGGCCCCGGCGGTGGCAGCCGACGAGATCGTCGGCTGCCACCGGGGCCACGCCTTCACCTTCTTTCGGTGGATGGGGCGGGCGGTTCGTGCTGCTACTTCTTGGTCGTGCCCAGCGTCGTGTAGTCGTAGAAGCTGAACGCGTCGGTGACGAACACGTTCGTCAGGTTCTCGGGTCGGTAGAGCAGACCCTTGCCCCAGACACCAGGCAGGACCACCGCGTTCTCCATGACGGTCTTGTCGACCTGGCCCCAGATCGAGTCACGCTTGGCGACGTCGTTCTCGCCGAGCGCCTGGTCGATGAGGGCGTCGACCGCCGGCAGCTTGATGCCGAGGTTCGTGTTGCCGGCCGGGCGGATCACGCGGCTGTCGACGATCTGCTCCATGAAGCCGAAGCCGTCAGCCCAGTCAGCGCCCCAGCTCATGATCATGAGGCCCAAGCCGTTGGCCTTGGCGTAGTCCGGCTTGCCGACGTAGAGCTTGAAGTAGTCACCCTGCGGGAAGCCCTTCAGCGTGGCCTTGATGCCGGCCTTGGCCAGCGACTGCTGGAGCGACTCGGCGGTGGCCTTCTCCTTCGGACGCTCGGTGCGGTAGGCGATGATCGTGTCGAAGCCGTCGGGCTTGCCGCACTTGGCGAGCTCGGCCTTGGCGGCATCCGGGTCGCCCTGGGGCTTCGCGGCGAAGTTGTAGAGATCCATGTCCTGGTGGCCCGGGACCGACGGGGGCATCAGGCTCGTCGCGATCGAGGCACCGATGCTGCCGCCGTACGCGCGCTGGTAGCCCGTCTTGTCGTACGCGAGCAGGACGGCCTTGCGGCAGTCGATGTTGTCGAACGGCGCCACGTCGGTGTTGATCTGCGTGTAGTTCGTCCGCTGCGTGTTCGGGTTGTCGGAGTTCTTCTTCAGGTCCGGGCTGGCCAGGATCTTGCCCTGCGCCGCCGCCTGGACACCCGTACCCGCGAGGTCGACGTCGATGTCACCCGACATGAGCCGGTTGTCGAGGTCTGCCGCGTTGACGCCGATCTCGACCGTGAGCTTGTCCGGGAGGGCCTTGCGGCCGGTGTCCGGGTCGGTAGCAGGGTCGTAGTTCGGGTTGCGGTCGAGCTCGAGGAGCTTGCCGGCCTGGTACGTCGTGAACTTGTACGGGCCCGTCGACATGACGTGCTCCTTGTACTTCGTGCCGGTGTCCTTGGCCTGCGGGACCGGAACCGTGGCAGGAAGCATGGCGAAGTAGTCGAACCCGGAGAAGGCGGTCTTCAGGTGGAAGACGATCGTCTTGTCGTCGGGCGTGGTGATCGACTTGAGGTCGTCGAGGTTCTTGTCCTTGTAGACGGAGTAGCCGTCGGGGACGTCGGCGAGGAAGTCGTTGAAGTACGTCGGACCGTTCGGGAACGTCGTCTTGTCGAGCGAGCGCGCGACGGCATACTTCACGTCCTTGCTCGTGACCGGCGTGCCGTCCTCGTACTTGACGCCGTCACGCAGGGTGTACGTCCACGTCTTGTTGCCGTCACTCGGCTTGCCGAGGGACGTCGCAAGGTCCGGGACGAGCTTTGCGCCTTCCTCACCCGGTGCCGCCTTGAACGTCACGAGGCCGCGCCCGTAGTTGCGCAGGAAGTCCCAGGACAGGCCGTAGTAGGTGTCGCCGGGGTCTACCGAGTCCCAGTCGTCCGAGATGCCGAAGCGCAATGTGCCGCCCTTGGCGTCCGAGGGGTTGACGACCTTGGTGAGTGCCGCGTCGGCAGCGACGGCTGACGAGCCGCCTCCGCCCCCGCTGCCGCCGGTGCCGCCCGTGGTGCCGCCGGTGTTACCGCCGCCACAGGCGGTCAACCCCAGCGCCAGGGCCGTCGCACCGGCGACAGCCATGATGCGCGTTTTCTTCATGTGCTTTGCGCTCCCTTGTCTTTTCTGGTGGTGCATACGGTCGCAGTGGTCACCGCGACCGAGGATCGAGGGCGTCACGTAGGCCGTCCCCGAAGAGGTTGAAGGCGAGGACCGTCACGAAGATGGCCATGCCTGCAGGGATCATGAACCAGGGGTCGATCTGGTACCACGTGGCGGCATCGGACAGCATGCCGCCCCAGGTGGCGCGAGGGGCCTGGACACCGACACCGAGGTACGACAGAGCCGCCTCGAACAGGATGTTGGTCGGGATGAGCAGGGTCGCGTAGACCAGGATCGGCGCGAAGAGGTTCGGCAGCAGCTCCCGCGTCACGATGTACGGCGTCCGCCCGCCGAGGCTGCGCGCCGCATCGATGAACTCGCGCTCGCGAAGGGAGAGCGTCTGGCCGCGCACGAGGCGGCCGATGTACGGCCAGTTGAAGAAGCCGATGATGAAGATGATGACCGCGATCCGCAGCGAGTCGCCCTTGAGGCCGAACGCCGAGTCGGGGATGACGCCGACGAGGGCGAGGGCGAACAGCAGCAGCGGGAACGCGAGGAAGATGTCCATGAGGCGGCTGATGAAGCTGTCCACCGAGCCGCCGAAGTAGCCGGCGATGAGCCCCATCGTCGTGCCGATGGCGACCGACACCAGCGTTGCGAAGAACGCGATGAGCAGCGAGACCTGCGAGCCGTACAGGATGCGGCTGAACAGGTCTCGGCCGTTCACCGGCTCCAGGCCGAACAGGAAGTCCCACGAGACCCCGCCGAAGGGGCCGATGGGGATCTGGGTGTTGGCGTCGATGAGGTCCTGGTGGAACTCGTCCGGCGGGTGTCCGAGCAGCCTGACGATGAGCGGGGCGAGGATGGCGACGACGACGAGGAAGATGACGAAGATGCCGCCGGCCAGCGCCACCTTGTCTCGCTTGAGCCGGCTCCACGCGATCTGGCCGAGCGAACGACCCTCGATGACGCCGCCGCCTTCGAGCACCGCCTCGGGGGCTGCTGACGCTCCGCCGGGTTCGAGCTCGAGGGGTGTGCTCACGTGCCGTCACCTCCGGGTGTGATCGGTGCCGGGCGGGGCCACCGTGGACCCACCGACATTATTCGGCGACAGCCGCAAACCTACGCTCCCTACGACCGCGCCGCCCATCTTTCAGCGACCGGGCGCGACCAGCAACCGACTATGCCGAATCGTGACTCGCTGGATATCTTTCGGCGATCTGGCGGGTTGAGCGACAAACCTTCCCGTGCGAGGGCCGCACGCACGCGCCGGCCGCTCGGCTGGGAACTGGGTGGTACTTTGCTGGGAGCCCGCTAGGCGTCCGTCTCGTCCTCGAACCGCCCGAGCACGCGCTCGAGCAGGTCCTCCATGGTGACGATGCCGACCGGGCCCTGGGGGCCCTCCACGAGCACCAGCTGGGCCTGGCGGGACCTCATCAGTGACACGGCGTCGAGCAGGGACAGGCCCGCATCCACCTGGAGGGCTGGCGCGGTGACGGTCGTGACCGGCGCCGAGGCGGCGGAGCGCACGACGTCCCGCACGTGCACGATGCCCACCGGGACGTCGCGGTCACGGACGAGCAGCCGTGAGCGGCCCGACTCCCGCGACACGGTCTCGGCCTCTGCACACGTCGCAGACGCGCCCACACCGACGACGTGCGCGAGCGGCACGAGCACATCGGACAAAGGGGTGGTGTCGAGGTCGATGGCGCCGGCCAGGACGCGGTGCTCCGGCTCCGCGAGCAGGCCGTGCTCCCGCGAGCTCTGGAGCAGCAGCTCGAGCTCCTTGGGGCCGTGCACCTGGGCGAGCTCGTCCTGAGGCTGCACGCCGACGAGGCGGAGGCATCCGTTGGCCATGGCGTTGAGCAGGGCGAGGACGGGTCGCATGACGCGGGCGAAGGCCCGGAACGGCAGCGCCAGCATGAGCGCGGACCGCTCTGGGTGGGCGATGGCCCACGACTTGGGCGCCATCTCGCCCACGACCATGTGGAGGAAGACGACGATGGCGACGGCGAGCACGACGGAGACGACGTATGCCGCCGCGTCGGGCAGCCGCAGGAAGGTGAACACGGGCTGGAGCAGCTCCGCGACGGCTGGCTTCGCCAGCGAGCCGAGGCCGAGGGTGCACAGCGTGATCCCGAGCTGGGCGCCCGCGAGCATGAGGGAGAGCTCACGGCTGCCGCGGACCGCAGCCCGGGCGGCGAGGCTGCCCCGCTCGGCCAGGTCCTCGAGCCGGTGCCGTTTGCTCGCCACGAGGGCGAACTCGGCCGCCACGAAGAAGGCGTTGCCGACGAGAAGGAGCACGGAGACGAGCAGCGCGGTGGTCATCGCGTCTCCTCTTCCGGGGCGCCGCCCTCGGTGGCCTTGGTGCCCTTGGTGCCCTTGGTGCCCTCGGTGCCCTTGGTGCCCTCGCCGCCATCGGCGAGCTGGGCCACCTCCGCGTCGAGGCGTTCCAGGTCACCCATGAGGTCGAGAACGGCCACGCGCACGGTCGCGGGCACGTGCCGCGCGACCGCCTCGACGGTGAGGCGGACCGTGACGCGGATCCGGCGCAGCTCGCTCTCGTCGGGATCGGCGTCCGGCTCGGGCTCGTCGCCGCCGGAGCCCTCGGGTGTCGCGAGGTGACGCCGGTCGCTGACCACCTCGCGGCGGGCGTCGGCCTCGACCATGTCGGAGACGCGTGCGGTGCGTCCGAGCCGCTCGAGGATGAGCCCGCTCAGCGTCGCGTGCTCGTCGGTGCTCGTGAGCTCGAGGTCGGTGGCCGCCTCGAGCTCGTCGAGGCGCACATGGCCGGGCACCAGCCACTCGTCGGGGGCGGTCTCGAGCACGCCGGGCTGGGGGCTGTCGTCCTCGTCGAGGATGTCGCCGACGACCTCCTCGGCGATGTCCTCGAAGGTCACGACACCGGCGAAGCCGCCGTGCTCGTCGACGACGACGGCGAGCTGGCGATGGTCGGCCCGGATCTGCTCCAGGACGCGGGGGAGTGGCGCGCTCGTCGGCACGACCGTCGGCTCGGACACGACGGAGCCGATCTGCGTGGTGGCCCGCAGCTCCGCGGGGACGGCGAGCAGCTCGGGGATCCCTGCCACGCCGACGATGTCGTCGCCGTCCCGGCCGGTGACCGGGAACCGGGACCAGCCGGTGTCGAGCAGCGTGACGAGGTCGGAGAGGGGCGCGCTGGCCCGGACGGTCGTCACCCTGACGCGTGGTGTCATGACGTCGCTGGCGTCGAGCGCGCGGAAGCGTAGGCCGCCCTCGAGCACCTCCGACAGGTCGTCGTCGAGGAGGCCCCCGGCGTGCGACTCGTCGATGATGCGCGTGAGGTCCTCGGCCGTCGCACCGTGCTCGAGCTCCTCGACCGGCTCGATACCGACCTTGCGCAGCAGGGCGGTGGAGGCGCGGTCGAAGAGCCGGACGACCGGGCCCGCGAGCCTGAGGTAGACGAGGGTGGACCGGCTGAGCGCCCGGGCCAGCGGGACGGTGCGAGCGATGGCGAGGTTCTTCGGCGCCAGCTCGCCGAAGACCATCTGGACGATGGTCGAGAAGACGAGGACGGCGGTCACCGACAGGCTCAGCCGGGCGGCATACGACATGGAAGGGTCGAGCAGCTCGGCGAGGCCCACGCCGACGAGCGGCTCGGAGACGTAGCCGACCAGGAGCGCAGTGACGGTGATCCCGAACTGCGCCGCCGAGAGCGTGAAGGACAGCTGTGAGGTGACCTGCAGCGCGCGGTGCGCGGCGGCGTCGCCGCCCTCGGCCCGCTGCCGAAGCGCGTTGCGGTCGACGGCGACGTAGGTGAACTCCTGAGCCACGAAGTAGCCCGTGGCAGCGGTGAGGGCCAGGATCAGCACGATCCCGAGAACGATGCTCATGCCGATTCACCAAGCACAGCGCCGCGACGCCGGAGCGAAGCGAGGCGCCAACAAACACGGGGCGGCCGGACCGAGTCCGGCCAGGGACTATGGCCCTCCTGAGACTCGGAGGCCGAGCCGGGACGGGTCTGTGATCGCATGCGCCAATCCTAGGTGACCGCGGGTGTGCCTCAGCCCGTCGCGCTGGCGCCCACCAGCCCGGCCTCCTGGGAGATCTGGTGCGCGAGCTCGATGTCGAGCTCGGTCAGCCCGCCCTCGGAGTGCGTCGAGAGCACGAACGTGACGGTGCGCCACCGGATGTCGATGTCGGGATGATGGTTCATCGACTCGGCCGCGGCGGCCACCTCGCGGACCAGCCGGATGCCGTCGAGGAACGACGGAGCCTCGTAGGAGACGCGGATCTCGCTGCCGTCTCGAGCCCAGCCCGGCAGGTCGCGGAGCTGGCGCTCGATCTCTTCGTCGTCAAGCAGTCGTGTCATGAGTCCAGTAAAACGCGGACGTATGCCGGACGGCTGAGTCCGCGCGAGGGCTGTGGCACGATCGGGGGCGCCATGAGCAGCGATTCCTCCACACTGCCGCCCGAGCCCGCAGACGACATGCGCCGGTCGCTACGGCTCGTCGTCGGCGCCGCCATCGTCGACAGCCTCGACCGGCCGACCCGCATGCTCGCGGCGCGCCGCACCGAGCCCGCCGCCCTCGCGGGCGGCTGGGAGCTGCCCGGGGGCAAGGTCGAACCGGGCGAGTCGCCACTGTCCGCCCTCCATCGCGAGGTGTGGGAGGAGCTCGGCGTGCGGGTCGCGTTCGGTGCGCACGTCCCAGGGCCGCTGCCGGGTGCCACCTGGGCGCTCGGCGACCGCTACGAGATGCTCGTCTGGCTCGCGGAGGTGGTCGAGGGCACCCCGGCGCCGATCGAGGACCATGACGAGCTGCGCTGGCTGCCGCTCGACGCGCTGCATGCCGTCGCATGGCTGCCGGCGGACCTGCCGATTGTCGATCGGCTCGAGTCGCTCTTGCGCTCCGGACCGCCGCAGAGCGTGGTCAAGGACATGCCGAATCCCTGAGAGACTATCCCCCATGCCCATGAAGACCCGCGCGGACATCCGCAACGTTGCCATCGTCGCTCACGTCGACCACGGCAAGACCACCCTCGTCGACAAGATGCTCTGGCAGTCGGGGGCCTTTGGCGAGCACCAGCACGTCGACGAGCGGGCGATGGACTCCGGTGACCTCGAGCGGGAGAAGGGCATCACGATCCTCGCCAAGAACACCGCGGTGCACTACACGGGCAAGGCGTCGACCGACCGCGGCCTGGCGGACGGCGTCACGATCAACATCATCGACACCCCTGGGCACGCCGACTTCGGCGGCGAGGTCGAGCGCGGCCTGTCGATGGTCGACGGGGTCGTCCTGCTCGTCGACGCGTCCGAGGGCCCGCTCCCGCAGACGCGCTTCGTCCTGCGCAAGGCGCTCGCCGCGAAGATGCCGGTGATCCTGTGCATCAACAAGGTCGACCGGCCCGACTCACGCATCGCCGAGGTCGTCGACGAGACCTATGAGCTGTTCCTCGACCTCGACGCCACCGAGGAGCAGATCGACTTCCCCATCGTCTACGCCTCCGCCAAGGCGGGCCGCGCATCGATGCAGCGGCCGGACGACGGCGGGCTGCCGGACGGCGCCGACCTCGAGGCGCTGTTCGCGACCATCCTCGAGACGATCCCAGCTCCGACGTACGACGACCAGGCCCCGTTGCAGGCCCATGTCACGAACCTCGACGCCTCCAACTTCCTCGGCCGCCTCGCCCTGCTGCGGGTCCACAACGGCACGATCAACAAGGGCCAGCAGGTCATGTGGTGCCGCCACGACGGCTCGCAGCAGCGGGTCAAGATCACCGAGCTGCTCATGACCGAAGCCCTCGAGCGCAAGCCGGCCGAGAGCGCCGGCCCCGGGGACATCATCGCGGTCGCCGGCATCCCGGACATCACGATCGGCGAGACCCTCGCGGACGCAGACAACCCGATCCCGTTGCCGCTCATCACGGTCGACGAGCCCGCCATCTCGATGACCATCGGCACCAACACGAGCCCGATGGTCGGGCGGGTCCGCGGCGCGAAGGTGACTGCGCGGATGGTCAAGGACCGACTCGACCGTGAGCTCGTCGGCAACGTGTCGCTGCGCATCCTGCCGACCGAGCGACCCGACGCCTGGGAGGTGCAGGGCCGCGGCGAGCTGGCGCTCGCGATCCTCGTCGAGCAGATGCGACGCGAGGGCTACGAGCTGACGGTCGGCAAGCCGCAGGTCGTGACCCGCGAGGTCGACGGGAAGGTGCACGAGCCGGTCGAGCGCCTGACGATCGACACGCCGGAGGAGTTCCTGGGGCCGATCACGCAGATCCTCGCCGCGCGCAAGGGCCGGATGGAGCAGATGACCAACCACGGCACGGGGTGGATCCGGATGGAGTTCCTGGTGCCCTCGCGCGGACTCATCGGCTTCCGCACCGAGTTCCTCACCGAGACCCGTGGCTCGGGGATCGCCCACCACGTCTTCGAGGACTACGAGCCGTGGTTCGGCGCGATCACGACGCGCACGAGCGGCTCGCTCGTCGCCGACCGCACGGGCGTCGTCACGGCCTACGCAATGGTCAACCTCCAAGAGCGTGGCACCCTGTTCACCGAGCCGACGACCGAGGTCTACGAGGGCATGATCGTCGGCGAGAACTCCCGAGCCGACGACATGGATGTCAACATCACCAAGGAGAAGAAGCTCACCAACGTTCGCGCCTCCTCGTCCGACAACTTCGAGAAGATCGTTCCGCCGCGCAAGCTCAGTCTCGAGCAGTGCCTCGAGTTCTGCCGCGAGGACGAGTGCGTCGAGGTCACCCCCGAAGCCGTCCGGATCCGCAAGGTCGTGCTCGACGCGACCGAGCGGTCCCGCACTGCTGCCCGCGCGCGGGCCGCGGCGAGGTCCGAGGGCTGATCCGAGCGTGCGGGTCGAGCTTCGCGGGCTGAGGCGGGGGGTCACCGCCGCGGTCGGTGCTGCCCTGCTCGCGACGGGCTCGGTCGCCTGCACGGGCGAGAGCGGCATCGGAGGGTCGGCCGGTGTCGCCGGCTCGTCGTCGGACTCCGGCGGTGCCGCCCAGCCCGGTGGCACGCTCAATGTCCTCGTCGCCGACTCGATCGCGACCTGGGACCCGCAGCTGATGTACCCCAGCCCCGAGGCGTTCTTCGCCCAGCGCACCTTCGCGCGGGGCCTGACGGCATACGGCACGGGTGAGCACCAACGTGACATCGAGGGTGACCTCGCGACCGACACGGGCACCCCGTCCAACCAGGCCCGCACGTGGACCTTCACCCTGCGCGACGGCCTCCGGTGGCAGGACGGCTCCCCGATCACGTGCGAGGACGTCCGGCACGGCGTCGCGCGCACGTTCGACCGCCGCACCCACGTCGGCGGCACGAACTACGCGAGCTACCTGCTCGATATGCCGACGAAGGTCACGGCCGAGGGGCTCGAGAAGCCTGTCTACACCGGTCCCGGCGACAAGAAGCACCAGAGCGACTTCGACAAGGCTGTCTCCTGCAAGGGCCGCACGGTGACGTTCCGGCTGCGCGACTCCGAGCCCGACTTCCCGCACATCGTCGCGATGCCGGAGTTCGCGCCGCGCAAGGCCTCGACCGACACCAAGGACGACAAGGCCAGCCTCGTGGTCATGTCGAGCGGCCCCTACAAGCTCAAGGAGCCGTGGACGGTCGGCAAGGGCGGGACGTTCGTCCGCAACAAGTACTGGGACCCTCGCACCGACCCGATCCGCCAGGCCTACCCCGACGAGATCCAGGTGACGACCGACCTCGGCGAGTCCACGGTCATCCAGCGCCTGCTCAACCAGCAGGACGACGACGCGTATGCCGTCTCGTGGGTCCAGGCGAGCCCGACCCTGCGCAACCAGGCCGGCACGGACCTCCAGGCCCGTCTCACGTTCCCGTACACCGGCAACGTCGACTACCTCGCCCTCAACATGCGCAGCAAGGTCATGTCCAATGCAACGGTGCGCAAGGCGTTCGCCCTCGCCACCAACCGCGCCACGTACGTCGCCGCGACCGGCGGCGACGGCGCCGGCACCCCGACCTGGTCGATCCTGTCGCCCGCGGTCGACGCGAGCGGCACGACGCCCCCGAGCGGCACCTACGTCGAGGGCGACCCCGAGTCGGCCCGGCTCCTGCTCGAGCAGGCCGGCCTGAAGCTGCCGGTACGCGTGCGCGTCGTGCACGCGAAGTCGGTCCTCGCCGACAAGGCGTATGCCGCCCTGGCCGCCGGGTGGGAGCGTGCCGGCTTCGACGTGCAGCTGACGGGCGTGGCCCCGGAGGAGTACTACGCCACGATCGAGAAGCCGAACTCCGTCAACACCTACGACGTGTTCCGCGGGGTGTGGACTCCCGACTGGCCGTCGGCGAGCGGGGTCCTGCCCGCCCTGTTCGACTCCCGGCTCAACATCGACTCGAGCGGTCCCGGACAGGACGTCGGGTACTTCAGCGACGACAACGTCAACGGGCTCATGGACAAGGCCGACGCCACGCCCGACCCCAAGGCGCGGGCCTCGGTCTGGGAACAGGTCGACGACGCCATCCGCGCCAAGCAGGGCTATGTGGCTCTCTCGGCGACCAAGGCGCTCTACCTGCACGGTTCGGGCGTCAAGAACTACGAGGACCACGCCGTCGGCGCCGTCGTGGACCTCGCCACGGTCGCGGTGCGCTGACTGGAGGCCCGGTGGCTCGCCTGCTGTTCGTCCACGCCCACCCGGACGACGAGACGCTGACCTGTGGCATCGCCATGGCGTACCATGTCGCCCGCGGCGACGAGGTCCACGTGCTCACCTGCACCCTCGGCGAGGAGGGTGAGGTGATCCCGGAGCCGCTCGCCCACCTCGAGGGCCATCCCGACGACACGCTCGGTCCGCACCGTCATGCCGAGCTCACCGAGGCGCTGCACCGGATCGGCGCCACGATGCACGTCCTCGGCGCGGACGCCGGACACCTGTCGCGCTTCCGCGACTCCGGCATGGTCGGGTCTGCGGCCGCGCGTCACCCGGACGCCTTCGCCGCGGCCGACGTCGACACGGCCGGAGCTCTCGTGGCCGACGTGGTCCGGTCCGTGCGGCCCGACGTCGTCGTCACGTACGACGAGCACGGCGGCTACGGCCACCCTGACCACATCCAGACCCACCGGGTCACGCGACGCGCCCTGCAGCTGCTCGACGCCGACGACCTACCGGCACACACCTACGAGATCCTGACGCCGCGCAGCTGGGCGCACGAGGACCGCGCGTGGCTGCACACAGCCGACCCCACGGCATACGCCCTCCCGGTGGGCGAGCCCCCGCTCGTGCTGCCCGCGGCCAACGACCCGTTCCCGCCGTCGGTCGTGGCCGACGAGCTCGTGTCGCACGTCGTCGAGGACGCCGCTGCCCGCGCGGTCCAGAACGACGCCCTTCGCGCCCACGCCACCCAGGTCATCGTCGCGAGCGAGGACGTCCACGCCCTGTCGAACCGGATCGCCGCCCGCACGACGGCCCGGGAGGGTTTCCGGCAGGTCGACCCCCGCACCTGGGCGGCCACCGGGCAGCGTGGCACGAGCCTGCTTGCCTGAGCCGGCAACGAATCCGTCACGGCCGCTGTGTCGTGAGGTCCGTCGGCCCCATTCTGCGAGGCATCGGGTTACCGTCATGCGACCCGTCCCCTCCCCGGAGATCCCATGCCTGACTCGTGGCAACCTGAGCCCCGTCGAGAGAACCGTTCGACCGCGCTGCGCCTCCTTGTGGCCAGCCTCGTGCTCGGGGGCGGCTATGCGGCCCTGTGCATCTGGGCGTCCGACCACGTGCCCGCCACCGTCACCATCGGCGGCATCCACGTCGGCGGGATGTCGCCCGACCAGGCGGGAGCCGCCATCGAGCGCGGATCGCAGACGCTCCTCAGCACGCCGATCGCACTGAGCGTGCCCGGCCGTGAGGAACCCGTGCAGGTCGTCCCTTCCACGGCGGGCTTCACGATCGACATCCAGCGGTCCCTCGACGGGCTGACCGGTTTCACGCTGAGCCCGACCACGGTGTGGAGCAAGCTGACCGGCTCGGTCGAGGCGCCGCTGCTCACCAGCGTCGACGACGACCGCCTCACGGCATACCTCGGCACCCTGGCCCCGAAGGTGGCGGTCGCCGCCACGGAGGGCAGCGTGTCCTTCCCCGGTGGGACGGTCACCGTCGCGCTGCCTCAGCCCGGCCAGGCTCTCGACGTCGCAGGCACCAAGCTCGCGCTGCGCAAGGCGTTCCCGGACTCGGACTCCGCGACGGCCGCGATGCGTGCCGTCGACCCGGCCGTGAGCCCCGAGACCGTCCAGCAGGTCGCCGACGAGTTCGGGCGGACGGCGATGTCGGGGCCGGTCACCGTCGTGGCCGGCACGGCCAGGGCGCAGCTCAGCCAGGCGGAGTTCGCGCCGATGGTGTCCCTCGAGCCGGACGATGCCGGCAGCCTCCGGCCGGCCTTCGACGAGCTGGGGCTGGCCGCTCTCGTCGCGAAGAAGCTGAACGTCCCCAGCAACGCGGCGCAGGACGCCCGCTGGGTCTTCGCGCCGAACAACGGGCGGCCCCGGTTGGTGCCCTCGGTCGACGGCTCGGCCGTCGACCAGGCCGCGCTCGGCACGCAGGTCGCCGCCGCCATCGGCAGCGGCAACCGGACGGTCACGGTCAAACCGGTCGTGACCAAGCCCAAGCTCACCACCGAGCAGGCCCAGAAGGCCGGCATCACGACCCTCGTCGTCGACTTCAAGTCACCCTTCCCCACGAACGACAAGACCCGCACGAACAACCTTGTCGTCGCCGCACGCACGATCAACGGCACGTACGTGCCTCCCGGCGGCACCTTCAGCCTCAACGGCGTCCTCGGCGAGCGCACGGAGGACAAGGGGTATGCCGACGGGACCGTGATCATCAACGGCCGCCTCACGCGCGGCACCGGTGGCGGTGTGAGCCAGGTGTCCACGGTGATCTACAACATGGCCTACTTCGCGGGCGCCGACATCCTCGAGTTCACCCCGCACGCCTTCTTCATCCCGCGCTACCCCGAGGGGCGTGAGGCCACCGTCTACTGGCCCAGCATCGACAACAAGTGGAAGAACGACACGTCGTTCGGGATGCTCCTGCAGACGTGGGTCGAGGACGGCTACGTGCACGGCCGCGTGTGGAGCACCAAGGTGTGGGACATCACGTCGGTCAAGGGCCCGCGCCGCAATGTCGTCCCGCCGGAGCGGATCGTCATCGACGGCCTCAAGTGCTACCCGCAGCAGCCGAACCCGGGCTTCGTCGTCACCGTCACGCGCCAGTGGTACCGGCCCGGCTCGTCGGTGCTGGTGAAGAAGGAGTCGGTGACGACGCGCTACCGACCCGAGGACGAGATCGTCTGCACGAACCCCAACGCCACCCCGCCGTGACCTCCCGCCATGACCCTGGCCCTCGCCCCGGGCCCGCTTGACCCGCAACACACCGAGCAGTCGCCAACTTCGACGGTTATTTCCATCAGAGTTTGCGGCTGCTCGGTGTGTTGCCGGTCTGGGGCGCTCAGGTTGTGGGGGTGTCGGGCTTGGCCAGGTAGGTGTACTCGTGGTGCAGGGTGAAGCCGAGACGCTCCCAGAAGGCGATGCCGTCCGTGTTGTCGCCCGAGACCTGCAGGTAGATGGCCGGCATGTTGTTCTCGCGGGCGACCATGGCGATGGCTGACACGATCGTCGTGGCCAGGCCCTGGCGGCGGTGCTCCGGGTCTACCCAGAGCCCGAAGATGCCGGCCCAGCCCGGGTGGATCGCCATCCGGGCGATGGCCACGATCCGCCCGCTCTCCGGGTCGCGGACCGACATGAACAGCTGCCCGTCGCTGCCGGACAGCACGGCCTCGGTCACGCCGGGGACGAGCCGGCGCTGCTCGCCGTAGGCCATCAGCCACTCGGTCTGCAGCTGCGAGTCGGCGGTGACCGGCGCCGACTCGGTCGTCAGCGGCGGGATCGCAGACGAGAGGCCGGTCATGACGAGGACGCGCTGCCAGTCGTCCCGACCGCCGCCGACGGCGTATCCGCGCTCGAGCAGGGCGGCGCCAACCGGGTCCTCCTGCACGACGAAGCCCTGGTCGCCGTGCAGCTGGAAGAGCGTGGGAGCCTCGCGCTCGGCATACCAGTTCTCGACGTAGTCGATGGCGCGGTCGAGGGGCAGGCTCGGGTCACCCACGGGCAGAGCGGAGTTCGCGCGACCCGTGAAACCCTGCGAGGAGCGCAGCACCCAGTCGCCGAGACCCGCCCGGTCGGTTGCGACCCAGCCCTTGGCCATGACCTTCTGCAGGTCGTCCGCTGAGACGCGCTTGTGGGCCGGTCCGGCCACGCTCGCCGGCGGAGGGACCTCCTTGGCGGCGATGATGTCCGCGCGGATCAGCTTCACGCGCTCGGTCTTGGTGTCGACGATGAGGAAGTCGCGGTCGCGCGCGATGAGGTCACCCACGAAGTCGGTCGCGCGGGCCTCCTGGCCGGGCTCCAGGAGGTACCGGACGACGACCCGGTTGCCGATCGTCAGGCCCGCGGAGAGGCGGTGCCCGGGGGTGTCGACGAGGGCACCGTCGGCGCCGCTGGAGGGGTCGGTCTCATCGGAGGGGCCGTGCGTGGGCTCGCCGTTCATGTCCGGCATACTAGGCGTTGCAGCAGAATGCACCCGAACGCTCCACCAGCAGGAGGTCCCCTCCCCATGACCTATGTCATTGCCCAGCCTTGCGTCGACCTGAAGGACAGGGCCTGCATCGAGGAGTGTCCGGTCGACTGCATCTACGAAGGGAAGCGGTCCCTCTACATCCACCCCGACGAGTGCGTCGACTGCGGCGCCTGCGAGCCGGTGTGCCCCGTCGAGGCCATCTACTACGAGGACGACGTGCCCGAGCAGTGGGCGGACTACTACAACGCCAACGTCGAGTTCTTCAACGACCTCGGCAGCCCCGGCGGTGCCGCCAAGCTCGGTGTCATCGACAAGGACCACCCGCTCATCGCCGCGCTGCCGCCGCAGGAACACGACGAGTGAGCTGACGGGTGGGCGCCTCGCTGACTCCGCTCGACCTGCCCGAATTCCCCTGGGACCTGCTCGCGCCGTACAAGGCGCGGGCAGCGGCACATCCGGACGGGATCGTCGACCTGTCGGTCGGCACGCCCGTCGACCCGACGCCTGAGCTCGTCCAGTGCGCGCTGGCCGAGGCGGCCGATGCCCCGGGGTACCCCCTCACGGTCGGCACGCCGGAGCTGCGCGAGGCGATCTGCGCCTGGTTCGCGCGGCGGCGCGGCGTGCCGGGACTCGGCATCGACCAGGTGCTGCCGACCATCGGCAGCAAGGAGCTCGTCGCCTGGCTGCCCACCCTGCTCGGTCTGCGCGCCGGCGACGTCGTCGGCATCCCGGCGGTCGCCTACCCGACCTACGACATCGGCGCGCGAATCGCGGGCGCCTCTACGGTCGTGGCCCAGTCGCTGACGAGTCTCGGCCCGCTCACCGAGACGACGACGCCAAAACTGTTGTGGCTCAACAGCCCCGGCAACCCGAACGGCCAGGTGCTCGGAGTGGAGCACCTGTGCAAGGTCGTCCACTGGGCTCGCGAGCACGGCGTCGTCGTTGCGAGCGACGAGTGCTACGCCGAGCTCGACTGGCGCGAGGGGCAGCTCGGCACCACGACGCCGAGCGTGCTGCACCCCGACGTGTGTGACAACGATCATGACGGTCTCCTCGCGGTCTACTCGCTGTCGAAGCAGTCCAACCTCGCCGGCTACCGCGCCGCGTTCGTGGCCGGGGACCGGAGCCTGGTCTCGGCGATCCTCGAGGTGCGCAAGCACGCCGGCATGATCATGCCCGCACCTGTCCAGCACGCGATGGCGGTCGCCCTGGGTGACGACACCCACGTCGCGACGCAGCGGACGGCATACCGTCGTCGGCGCGAGCAGCTGCTCGCCGCGGTCACGCGGGCGGGCCTGCGGGTGGACCACTCCCTGGCCGGCCTCTACATCTGGGCGACCCGCGGGCAGGACTGCTGGACAACGGTTTCCGACTTCGCGGACTTGGGGATCCTCGTCGCGCCGGGCGCTTTCTACGGCCCTGCGGGAGCGCAGCACGTGCGCATCGCTCTCACGGCGACCGACGAGCGTGTCGAGGCCGCCTGCGCCCGGCTCTGAGACCCGCCGAAATCGCCGAATGGGACCACTTTTCTCCGGCGACCCGACGCTGGGGTAACGTCGCTGCCGGATATGTGTCCGGCGACGACGGCCGGAGCGACAGGAGGCGAGGAACAGTGACGAAGGCAGTGGACGCGACTCTCAAGGTTGCAGACAAGGAACTCACCTTCCCCGGTGTCGAGGCCGTCGACGGGAACGACGGGCTGGGCGTGAGCTCGCTGCTGAAGGAGACCGGCCTCGTCACCTACGACGTGGGCTTCGTCAACACGGCGTCGTGCAAGAGCGCCATCACGTACATCGACGGCGACGCCGGAATCCTTCGCTACCGGGGCTACCCGATCGACCAGCTGGCCGAGAAGTCCTCGTTCGTCGAGGTCTGCTACCTGCTCATCTACGGCGAGCTGCCGACCCCCGACCAGCTCAGCACGTTCGAGGACCTCATCCGCCGGCACACGATGCTGCACGAGGACCTTCGCGCCTTCTTCAACGGCTTCCCGCGCGACGCGCACCCGATGCCGGTCCTCAGCTCGGCGGTCTCGGCCCTCGGCACCTTCTACCAGGACAGCCTCGACCCGTTCGACCAGGAGCAGGTCGAGATCTCCACGGTGCGCCTGCTCGCCAAGCTGCCGACGATCGCGGCGATGGCCCACAAGAAGAGCGTCGGCCAGCCGTACATGTACCCCGACAACTCGCTCTCGTTCGTCGAGAACTTCCTCCGGATGACCTTCGGCTACCCCGTCGAGCCCTACCACGTCGACCCCGTCGTGGCCAAGGCCCTGGACCTGCTGTTCATCCTGCACGCCGACCACGAGCAGAACTGCTCGACCTCGACGGTCCGCCTCGTCGGCTCGGCCCACGCGAACCTCTTCAACTCCGTCTCCGCAGGCATCCATGCCCTGTCGGGTCCGCTCCACGGCGGCGCGAACCAGGCCGTGCTCGACATGCTCGGCCAGCTGCACGAGTCGGGCGACGACCCGAAGAAGTTCATGGAGAAGGTGAAGAACAAGGAGGGCGGCGTCCGCCTCATGGGCTTCGGCCACCGGGTCTACAAGAACTACGACCCGCGCGCCGCCATCATCAAGAAGGCAGCCGACGAGATCCTCGAGAAGCTCGGCCAGGACGACCCGCTGCTCGACATCGCCAAGGGCCTCGAGGAGATCGCCCTCGCCGACGACTACTTCGTCGAGCGCAAGCTCTACCCGAACGTCGACTTCTACACCGGTCTCATCTACAAGGCGATGGGCTTCCAGTCCAAGATGTTCACGGTGCTGTTCGCGATCGGCCGCCTGCCCGGCTGGATCGCCCAGTGGCGCGAGATGATGAACGACCCCGAGACCAAGATCGGCCGCCCGCGCCAGATCTACACGGGTCAGGCAGAGCGCAACTACCCGGCCTGACGCGTGTAGATCTGCCGCAGCGCCCTGACGGGACCCGTCCGGCATCACGCCGGTCCCAGGCCCTCGCCCCTCTCGGGCGGGGGGCCCCGGCATGATGGGTGGATGGCGAAGTACCACGTGAACGACGCCGCGGTGGCCCGTTGCCGCGAGCTCATCGACAAGAGGCAGTACGTCCTCGACAGCGACTGGGGCGACGTCCAGCCCGACGCCGAGGCGCAGAACGCCTTCCTCGAGAACCATTCGTGGGAGGACTATGCCGCCTGGCATCTCGGCCTGACGGAGGGCGCGAACGACGGGACGAAGGCGCGCTACGCCTTCGTCTATGGCGACTTGCGCCGGGTTCACCGGACGGCGCTCATCGCCTGCGTCTACCGCGCCTCGGAATGGCGCCACAAGGACGTCGAGCTCGCGGCGCACGACCTGCTGCAGTACCTCGACGGCGCGACTGGCTGATCGGCATACCGCTCGCGCCTCCCTGCCACGATTTGGGGGCCACGGGGCCGGTATGGCGGGGAATCGGGCTCGGGGGCCACCATTTGGGGGCCGCGGCGCCGGTATGGCGTTAGGCGAGGGTGATGGTCACCGTGGTGCTCGGCTGGCCCGCCGACCAGCCGTCGTCGCCGTGGTTCCGGTCCCACTGACGCTCGCCGATGCTGACGGCCGTCGCGCCGTACTGCTGGGCGCGTGCCACGCTCCAGTGGGCGACCGCCCAGGCGGTGGTCTGGTCGGGCGCGGTGACGGTGAGCTGGTGGTCGCCGGTGCGCGTCGAGGTGACGCCCATCTGCTCGGACAGGTCGGACGCCACCTGGCTCGGGGCGACGCTGCTCTTGGCGGCGTCCAGCCGGCAGGTCAGCCCGGCGGGGGAGTGGCCGGTGAGGGTGGAGGCGAGCACCCGGCCTTGACCTTCGTGGTCGCGGTACGCCTCCGGGTAGCCGCTCTTCTGCACCCGCTGGGCGATCTTCGTGATGTCCGCGTGCTCGTAGTCCTGGAACTTGGCGAGGGCGTCGTAGAAGCGGTTGGTCGCGTAGACGGGATCGAGGATCTGCTTCTCGGTGCCCCAGCCCATGCTCGGCCGCTGCTGGAACAGGCCCAGCGAGTCGCGGTCGCCGTATCGCAGGTTGCGGATCTTCGACTCCTGGAACGCGGTGGTCAGGGCGATCGTGGCGGCCCGTGGCGCCATCTCGCGCTTCATCGAGATGGCGGCGACGAGGGCTGCGTTGCCGGTCTGCTCCGGGTCGAAGGTCTCGGTCATGCCGGACGCCGTGATGGTGCACTGCGGGTTGACGACACTCGAGTAGAGGAACCGGGCGGCATACCAGACCCCGGCTCCGACGATGGCGAGCACGACGAGCACCGCGATGCCGCGCCCACGCCGGCGTCGCCCGGGGCTGGCGGCCCGGGCCTCGGCGAGCACGGGGCCCGTTCGGGTGTTCGTCATGAGGTCCTCTGGTCGGCTGGGACGTCAGCCGCGCGGACGGCTTCGGTCAGTCGTTGGCGTGCAGTGCGGCGTTCAGGGCGATTCCGGAGCCGGTGCGGGAACGAGCCTCGACGGCACCGGTCACGCTGTTGCGGATGAACAGGATGTTGCTGGATCCCGACAGGTCCCTGGCCTTGACCACCGACCCGTCGGGGAGCCTCACCTTGGTCCCCGCCGTCACGTAGAGCCCCGCCTCGACGACGCAGTCGTCACCGAGGGCGATGCCGATGCCGCCGTTGGCTCCGACCAGACAACGCTCACCGATGCTGACGCGTTCCGTGCCGCCGCCCGAGAGCGTGCCCATGATCGAGGCGCCGGCGCCGATGTCCGACCCGTCGCCGACGACGACACCCTGCACGATGCGCCCTTCGACCATCGAGGTGCCGAGGGTGCCGGCGTTGAAGTTGCAGAATCCCTCGTGCATCACGGTCGTCCCGGGCGCGAGGTGCGCGCCGAGCCGCACACGGTCGGCGTCGGCGATCCGCACGCCTGCGGGCACGACGAAGTCGGTCATCCGCGGGAACTTGTCGACGCCGTAGACCGCGACGTGACCGGCAGCGCGCAGGCGTAGCCGGGTCGCCTCGAACCCGTCCACGGCACACGCCCCGGCACTCGTCCAGACGACGTTGGGCAGCACGCCGAAGATCCCGTCGAGGTTGATGGTGTTGGGCCGCACGAGGCAGTGGGACAGCAGATGCAGGCGCAGGTAGGCGTCCGGCGCGTCCGCCGGGGCCGCGTCGAGGTCGACCTCCACCAGGCGCACCTCGGTGCGCACGCGGCGGGCCGGGTCGGTCGCCGCCAGGGACTCCAGCGCCGCAGCGAGCTCATCGGAACCGGCGTCGGACGGAGGCTGACCCAGCGCAGGCGCAGGGAACCACGTGTCGAGCGTCTGACCGTCCTGCGTCACTGTGGTCAGTCCGTATCCCCATGCGCTGCGCTCAGACATGGCCGCAAGGATAGGGCGACCCGCGGACCCGGCGAAACGCCGACCCACAGCCCGGACGGGTCGGACACCCCGGTGGAGATAGCCTTCCCGGTATGCCGTCCAGCCCCCAGTCCCCGGCCGCCCCGAGCGCTTCGGCCGCCGTGAGCGCCCCGACTGACGTCGCGCTCGACCTGACGAGCGACGTCACGACGCTCGCCGCGGCGGTCTGCGACATCGAGTCGGTCAGCCGCAACGAGGCCACGCTCGCCGACGCCGTCGAGGATGCCCTGCGTGGGCTGGACCACCTCGAGGTCACCCGGGACGGCAACACGGTCGTGGCACGGACGAGCCTGGGCCGCGACGAGCGCGTCGTGCTGGCCGGCCACATCGACACCGTGCCCCTCACCGCCGTTCCCAACTTGCCCACGCGTCAGGTGGACGGGCAGCTCTGGGGCCGCGGCACCGTGGACATGAAGGGCGGCGTCGCGGTGATGCTGCGGATCGCGGCGGAGGTCACCGAGCCCAGCCGCGACCTGACGTTCCTGTTCTACGAGTGCGAGGAGATCGACGGGCAGTTCAACGGCCTCGCACGCGTCGCGGAGACCCGGCCCGACCTGCTCGCCGGTGACTTCGCCGTCCTCCTCGAGCCGACCTTCGGCGCGATCGAGGGCGGCTGCAAGGGCACCCTGCGCGCCGACGTCACCACTCGGGGCGTGGCTGCCCACTCGGCCCGTCCGTGGAAGGGGCACAACGCCATCCACGACGCGGCGGCCGTTCTCGCCCGCCTCACGGCATACGAGGCGGAGACCATCGACGTCGACGGGCTCGACTACCACGAGGCCCTGCAGGCCGTCGCCATCAGTGGCGGTATCGCCGGCAACGTCATCCCCGACCGCTGCACCGTGACGGTGAACTACCGCTTCGCCCCCGACAAGAGCGTCGACGAGGCGTTCGCCCACGTAGAGCAGGTGTTCGACGGGTTCGAGGTCTCCCTCGGCGACGCCGTCGCCGGCGCGCGCCCCGGGCTGCACCTGCCCGCGGCCAAGGCCTTCATCGACGCGCTCGACGTCCCGGTCAGCGCCAAGGAGGGCTGGACCGACGTCGCCCGCTTCTCCGGGCTCGGCATCCCCGCGGTGAACTACGGGCCGGGTGACCCCAACCTCGCGCACATGGACGAGGAGAGCTGCCCGGTGCAGCAGTACGTCGACGCCGAGGCCGCGCTGCTGCGCTGGCTCGCCTGACCGCACGGGTAGGGCCTTTAAGGTGGCGCTGTGAGTGACGAGCAGGCGGACCTCGACCAGGTGACCGCGTACCGTGACGAGCGCCGCACGGGTCCCGTCACGCTGCGGCGCAACAAGGTGCCGCCCACGACGACGGACCAGCGACTCCTGCAGTCGTCGCAGCCGGCCGACTGGCTGCACGCGGACCCGTGGCGGGTGCTGCGCATCCAGTCGGAGTTCGTCGAGGGTTTCGGCGCACTCTCCGAGCTCGGGCCCGCCGTGGCCGTCTTCGGCTCGGCCCGCCTGCGGCAGGACGACCCGGCATACGCGCTGGGCGTTGAGGTCGGGCGCAGGCTCGCCGAGGCGGGGTATGCCGTCATCACCGGAGGCGGCCCCGGCGCCATGGAGGCCGCGAACAAGGGCGCCTACGAGGCCAAGGGAACCTCGGTCGGCCTGGGCATCGAGCTGCCCTTCGAGACCGGGCTCAACGAGTACGTCGACCTCGGCATCAACTTCCGCTACTTCTTCGCCCGCAAGGTCATGTTCCTCAAGTACTCCCGTGGCTTCGTCGTGATGCCCGGCGGCCTCGGCACGCTCGACGAGCTGTTCGAGGCGCTGACCTTGGCGCAGACCCAGAAGGTGACCGAGTTCCCGGTCGTGCTCATGGGTGCGGCGTACTGGCGCGGCCTGCTCGACTGGCTGCGTGACACCGTGCTCGAGCGCGGCATGATCGGCCCGGCCGACCTCGACCGCCTCGTCGTCACCGACGACCCCGAGACCGCCGTCAAGGCCATCCGCACCTACGAGGAGCCGTCCACGTGAAGTGGTTCATCCTGTTCGTCGGCGTCATCATCGTGTGCTTCGTCGTGGCCCTGATCCTCGGGCTCGCGAGCGGGGCGATGAGCCGGCCGACGTCGAGCCTGAGCCACGAGCCGTTGCCCGATGACCCGATCGAGGACGCCGACTTCGACGACCTCTCCTTCGACGTCGCCGCCCGTGGCTACCGGATGAGCCAGGTCGACGGGGTCGTCGACCGGCTGCGCAGAGAGCTGCGGGAGAAGGATGCCGAGATCGCGGTCCTGCGAGGTGAGCAGCCCGCCGAGCCCGATGCGGACGGGACCCGCACCGACGAGCTCCCTGCGTTCGACGTCGCCAAGGACCTGCCGAGCGTCGAGGTGGGCGAGGAGCGCCCCGAGGTCGACGCCCCAGACGACCGTCCCGCGATCGAGGCGCCAGAGGACCGTCCCGCGATCGAGGCCGCCGACAAGCCCATCGACGAACCGAGGGCCGAGGCTGCTGAGGAGCCGTTAGGCGAGGATGCTCAGGAGCCTGCCGCTGAGCCGGTCGCCGAGCCGGTTGCCGAGCCGGTTGCCGAGCCGGTTGCCGAGCCGGTTGTCGAGCCTGCTGAGGAGCCTGCTGAGGAGCCTGCTGAACAGCCCGCCGCCGAGGCTGCTGCCGAGCCGGCGGACGTGCCGCCAGCCAAGCAGCCCGCGGCAAAGCAGCCCGCCGCCAAGCAGCCCGCCGCCAAGCAGCCCGCGGCAAAGCAGCCCGCGGCCCGAGGCAGCCGGACGAGGCCCGCCACGCGCCGCCCACCCACGACATGACCGAGGCGCTCAACCTTCGCAACCGTTGGACGTTCGTCGGGTGGGTGCTCGCGATCTACGCCGTCGCGCGCGTCATCACCACGACGATCCTGCTGCTCGTCATGCAGCACCAGGCCCCCAGCGGGATGACCGGCGGCGACAACGTGCCGGTGTCGTACTTCCCGTTCACGGCGCTGTGGGACGGGCAGTGGTACTGGCGGATCGCCGACGGCGGCTATCCCGACATCCTGCCGATCACCGACTCGGGCAAGGTCGGCGAGAACCAGTGGGCGTTCTACCCGCTCTTCCCGTACCTGGCCAAGGCTGGCATGAGCATCACCGGCCTGAGCTTCCCCGCGGTCGCCTCCACGATCGCGCTCGTGTGTGGTTTCGGCGCGGCCGTGCTCATGGGACTGCTCCTTCGCGAGCGGATCGGGGACCCTGCGGCATACGTCGTCGTGGCCCTGTGGGCGAGCTTCCCGGCGTCGGTCACGCTGCAGCTCGCGTACACCGAGTCGCTCGCGATGCTGCTGCTCGTGGCGTACCTCTATGCGCTGTCCCGAGGGCGATGGCTGATCGCCACCGTCATCGCGCTCCTCATCGGGCTGTCCCGGCCGATCGCGCTCCCGCTGGGTCTGGTGACGCTCGTCGTGGTCGTCATGAGGTTGCGCACGCGGGTCGAGAGGCCGGTCGCCCGGGGCGAGTATGCCGCCATGGCCGCAGCGCTCGTGGGCTGCGGGGTCGCTGGCTTCCTGTGGCCCGCGATCGCCTGGTGGCGCACCGGTGTCAGCAGCGCGTACACCGACACGATGGCGGCTTGGCGGGGCTATGCGACCGTGGAGCCGTTCGTGCCGTGGCTGGACAAGGCGACGTACTGGCTCGGCCCGACCTGGGGTCCGTTCTGGCTCTTCGCGGCGGCAGTCCTGCTCGTCGTCGCCGTCGCCGGGCCGTGGGCCGGGGCGCTCGGAGCCGAGCTGCGCACGTGGTCGCTGGCGTACCCGGCATACCTGGCCGTCGTCCTCGACCCGTTCACCAGCCTGTGGCGCTACCTGCTGCCGCTGTTCCCGTTGGTGCCGATCCTCATCGGAGCGGGGTGGGCGGACCGGCGCGGGAACTCCTGGCCGCGACTGCTCATCGTCGGCGTACCGCTGCTCGTGCTGTGCGTGCTCGGGCAGTACTGGTGGACCGACGTCCTCTGGCGCTTCATCCCGCCGAGCGACTACCCCCCGTAAGCCCCGCCCGCACCGGACCCCGGCGTGGATCCGGGTCAGGTGCCGGTGAAGGTGGGCTTCTCCTTGGCCAGGAACGCGTCGACGGCGGCCCGGTGGTCGCTGCTCATGCCGGTCAGGGCCATCAGCTCGGCCTCGTTCGCGAGGGCATCGGCCAGGTCGGCGCTCGCGGAGTACGCCACCGCCCGCCGGATGGAGCCGTAGGCCAGCGTCGGCCCGTCGGCGAGCGTCCGCGCGAGCTCGGTCACGGCGGCGTCGAGCTCGTCGGCGGCGACCACTCGGGTCACCAGGCCCAGCTCGGCAGCCTCCTGCGCCGTGATCGTCCGGGGGAACATCAGCAGCTCCTTGGCGCGGGCCGGGCCGACGAGCCGGGGAAGTGACCAGGAGGCACCGGAGTCGCAGGACAGTGCGATCCCGGCGAAGGAGGTGTTGAGCCCGGCGACCTCCGAGGCGACCCGGAAGTCGCATGCGAGGGCGAAGCTCATCCCCGCACCCGCGGCGACGCCGTTGAGGGCCGCGACCACCGGCTTGTTCATCGTCACGATCGCCGTGACGATCTTGTTGTAGTGGTCCGTCACCGTCGTGGCGAGGGACGACGTCGGGTCGCCGAGGCTCTGGACGTGCTCCTTCAGGTCCTGCCCGACGCAGAACGCGCGGCCGTTTCCGGTCAGCACGACGCAGCGCACGGCCGCGTCCTCGGCCACCGACTCCAGGGCGGCGACCAAGGCGTCCTTGAGTGCGTTGTCGAGGCTGTTCATCGCCTCGGGGCGGTTGAGCCGGAGCCAGGCGATGCCGTCGGACACGTGGACGACGAGCGGACCGGCGGGCGTCTCGGACGAGTGTTCGGTGTGGGCTGACTCGCTCATGGGCGCCACTCTCTCCCAATCCGGTCCGCTGCGGAAGCCGCAGCACCGCAGCGTGCCCTCTGTCACATCCCCGGATTAGGTCTCCCACACGGCGCACGGAATAATGGGTCCTAAACCGAGGATTCCTAGGGAAGGGGAACCATGGCAGCAATGAAGCCGAGGACCGGCGACGGACCGCTCGAGGTCGTCAAGGAGGGCCGCGGCATCGTGCTGCGGATGCCCCTTGAGGGCGGCGGACGGCTCGTCGTCGAGATGACCCCCGACGAAGCTGCGGCTCTGCGTGACGCGATCCAGGGTTGTGACGGCGTCAGCTGACCCTTCCGCCTGATTCGGACCTGACGGCCCCTGACCACTCGGTCAAGGGCCGTCGCGCGTACCTAGGCAAGCAACGCCGTCATCTTGGGTGACGGCTCGAGACGCAGCTCGTCCCAGAGCCGGTCCCGGAACGCGTGGTAGGCGCGCACGGCATCGACGCGGTTGCCGATCGCCAGGTGCAGCGACACGAGAGTGGTCGCGGGTCCCTCGCCGAGCGGCTCGATCCGCGCTGCCACCTCACAAGCCGCGATGGCGTGAAGGGGAGCAGCGTCGGCGAGCCGGCCCGCGAGCATCTCCAGAGCGCGGGTCTGAGCACGCTGGATCCGTTCTCGCTCGACGAGCACCCAGTCGTCGAACTCCCCGAGCAGCAGCTCGGGCCCGTCGAGGACTCGCAGCCCGTCCACGGCACTCCCGGGCGAGACGACGTCACCTCGCTCGAGCCGGTCGCACCACTCGCGGACCACGTCGACATCCGACTCGAGGTCATCGGACAGCACCAGCGAGTCGCCGTCCGAGTCGATCAGGCCCGGCGCGAGCCGACGCACCGCATGCAGGGACTGCCGCAGGCTCGAACGGGCGTTGTGCTCGTCCACCTCGGGCCACAGCACCCCGGCGACATGACATCTGTGTCGCGAGCCGTGAACTGCGAGATAGGCGAGGAGCAGACGCTCGCGGTGGAGCATCCGCACCGTGGTGGTGCCATCCAGCAGCCGCCAGTCGCCGAGGAGACGTAGTCGCCATCGCGGACCGGCCGCTGTCGGTGGGCGTGTCGTAACTCCGAGAGCCATGACGAGCCCCCAAGCTCATGGTCGTTGGGTTCGTTGATCAGCCTCCAGTCAGAGGACCGTGGAGTCGCGCCTGATACGCACCTAGCCTGTGGAGGCCCTGAACGTCCGGTATGCCGCGGGCACCCCGGCCGGTCAGCTGCCCGTGTGCCGGTCGACGTTCACCGTCAGCGCGGTCGCCCCGATGTCGCGCTGAAGCGCGCGCCCGGCGTTGTCGAGCAGGTCGCTGCCACTGCCCGAAACGGCCGAGGGTCCCCGCTGGGGAGCAGCAGACCGGGACCGGGCGTCCGTCGATCCCGACCTGGGAGCCACGTCGCTCGTCTCGGCCTCGCCGCGTAGGTCGCGGACGAGCCGGCGCAGCAGCGACTGGGCAGCCTCGGACAGGTCGCTGCGCTTGCCGCCGACCAGGATGAACTGCACGGCCGTGGCCTCGCTCGTGCAACCGACACACGCAGCGTTGACGGCGAGCGACCGGTTGTTGGCCACGATCGGCTGCGAGCCGACGACCAGGACCACCTGGACCGACACGGCGGAGGCGCCGCAGCCGGTGCAGCTGTTCGCCCAGGCCACTGCGACGTTGTCGGCGCTGGTCCCGCCCCCGCCGATGGTGCGAACCACGTGGACAGCAGAGGCGTCCGCCTCGCACCCGTCGCAGCTCGCGGACGAGGTTGCGGTGGTCGTGACGCGTCCCGCGCGACCCACCTTGTCCCACGCGGTCAGCGACTCGCTGGCGGACGGCATACCAGGACTGGCCTGGGCGCTCGCGACGAGCTGGGCTCGCGAGTGGTCGCCGTCGGCCTGCGACGCGGGCTGGACGAGAACGAGCGCCGCCATGACGGCGACGCTCGCGATCCGGGTGGGTGTGGTCAGTGCTCGCATCCTTGCCTCCGTGTCACGTGCCAGTGTTGGCGAACCGGTCGGCCACAGCCGCGGCCACGTCGATGAACGCCTCCTGCGTGCTCGGGGACAGCCGCGACAGGAGGGTGCGCCCACCCGACTCGAGCGCCGCGTCCCAGGGGATCTCGGTGACGTGGGCGCAGCGGCGGGCGAAGTGCTGCTTGACGGTGCTGATGGTCTGGTCGTCGCTGCGCGCGACGGCGTTGATGACGACGACGGCCGATGAGACGAGGTCGGCGTAGCCGTGATGGTCGAGCCAGTCGAGCGTCTGGGCACCCGCGCGGGCTCCGTCGAGCGCGGGCCGAAGCACGAGCACGAGCTGGTCGGCCTCGCCGAGCAGGCCCTGGTTCGCGCTGTCGAGGATGCCGGTGCCCGTGTCCAGCAGGATCAGGTTGTAGTAGTGGTCGAGGAGGGAGACGACGCGCCGGTATGCCGGCCGGTCCAGGGCCTGGCTGATCGTCGCGTCGTCGTCGGACGAGAGCACCTCGAGCCGGGACTCCTCGCACTGCGAGGTGTAGCGCCGCATGGCCGAGAACGTGTCGATCGTGTCCATGTCCGCGAGCAGGTCGGTGACCGTGCGCGGGCAGTCGCCGGCGATGCGCCGGGCCAGGTTGCCGGCGTCAGGGTTCGCGTCGACCGCGACGACGCGGTCTCCGCGACTCTGCGCGAACGTCGCGCCGAGGCCGACGGTCACGGTGGTCTTGCCGACGCCGCCCTTGCGGCTCATGACCACGATGCGGCGGCTGCCGTCGATCGGGGCCCGGACCCGCTGGGCGATCTGGGCGCGGCGGAGCTCCTCGGCACCGGGGCCGGGGGCGACCCGTCCGCCGGTCGCTACCCGCACGGCCCGGCGCCATCCCGTGCGGGCCATCGTGCGGGGTTCGCCGAACAACGCCTCGTCGGTGAACTCGTCCGCCGACAGCGAGCTGGCCCACTCGTTCTCGCCCGCACCGGCGTGCTCGCCACGGGCCCGGCTCGCCGTCGCCGGATCGGCCTGGGCCGGGTCGGCCTGGGCCGGCTCGACCTGGGCCGGCTCGACCTGGGCCGGGCCGGTCAGCGTCTCTGGAGGCGCCTGCGTCGTGCCGGCGGTGTGGGTGGTGTCGGCGGCGTCCTCGGGCGATGGCGTCACGGGCGGTGGCGTCACGGGCGGTTGTGTCACGGGCGGTGGCGTCACGGGCTGAAGCAGGGCGGGCTCGGGGCGCAGGGGGTCCGGGAGCGCCGGTGCGGAAACGGGCTCGGGCCGTGGTCCGGCGAGTCCGTCGCGCGCGTCGTCGGGTCGCCCCGGCACCGCGGCCGGTGGTCTGTCGATCGTGCTCATGCGCGTCCGCCTCGAGTCAGCAGTCAGGCGCCGTCGCAGGACGCCCACCAGCAGCAGAACGATCCGGTAGAAGACCAAGGCTAGTCCCGCGAGGGGGAGCACGAGCAGGAAAGTGCCGATCGCACCAACGAGCACCGTTTGCACCGATGTGGACCTCCAGCCGCTCACCACGGCGTCCCACTGGACCCCGATCGCTCCGAAGGTGGTCGTCACGATGGTCGGCAGGTTGACGATCGTCCACACCAGGGCGATCCCGAGCAGCGGCACGACCGTGAAGACCCACGCCGTCACGGCCCGCCGCGCCGACGGGCGCATCTCCTTCACTCGCGGGTCGACCGGGCGGCCGGGCATGAGCGAGCGCAGCACCGGCTTGATGCGGGAGAACAGGTCCGGGATGCCCGTGAGGTCGGTCAGCACGAAGTACCCGTCGAACCGGACGGTCGGGATGAGCTGCTGGATCATCTCGATCTGCATGAGCAGGATGACGAGCAGCAGCAGCCCGCTGCCGGTCCATGCCTGCACGGTGCCGGCCACGAGCAGGCACCAGACGTTGAAGTAGAGGCCGCCGAGATCGGTCCTGAGCCGGCCCCTGCGGTCGAGGCGGTACGAGTCCGTGACATTGGTGAAGAACGCGGGGAAGAGCAGGTAGATGCCGACGCCGATCCGGCCCGGCGTCCCGCCGGAGGCGGCACAGCCCGCGGCGTGCCCGAGCTCGTGGATGACCGCCCCCAGCGTCATGATCCCGAAGAGCGCGAGCAGGAGCGTCGGGGTGGCCAGCACGGCGGACAGGGCCGACATGACACCGCCGTCGAGCAGAAGCCTCGCGTCCAGGGCCACGAGTGCGGCAAGCGCGGCGACGACGACGGCCGGGTGGAAGGCAGGGGTCAGCAGGCGGGCGAGCGGGCGGACCACCGCAGCCGGGATCAGCGTGCCGCGCAGCCCGAGGCTCAGCACCGGCCGGGCCACGCTGCGGTCGGCGTCGGAGGCCGCTGGCTCGGCGCCGACCTCGGTGACGAGCCGGAGCGGCATCAGCTTGGTGCGCAGGAGGTAGTCCAGGCCGTCCTCGGTGAGCATCCTGCCGTGGACGAGGCTGACCGAGCGGGCGATCTGGGCCAGGGTGCGCGCGGGGTCGACGCGTGACAGCACGACGTGCAGCAGCTCGGAGACCTGGATCACCTGGCCGTCTCCGCGGCGCACGAGGTACGGCGTCGTGGCGAGCCCCGACGCCGGCACCGGTCCGAGGAGTGCCACGTCCCGTGGGACGGCCCACCGCACCTCGGTGAGTGGCCGGTCGGTCTGCGCCGGTCCGACGGGCGTCAGGTGGCGCTCGGCCGGCAAGGCCTGCGTGCCCAGCACGCTCGGCGTGCTCACGCGGGAGGCGACGAGCTCGGACATGGTTTCCCCCAAAGCTTCAGGCTGCGGCATACCGTGCTGGCGCGTCCCCGTGCCTGGAGGGCACGCCAGCACGATCGGGTGAACAGGTCAGTGGATGACTGACGCGAGGACCTGGTGCGCATTGGCGTACGCACTGCTGTTGACCGTCGCGGCGTTGATCGCAATCGACAGGTTCACCCCGATGACCGGGGCGACGTTGATGTCGAAAAACAGCGTCTCCCGGTCCGGCAGGCACTCGACGAGCTCGTCGTCGATGTCCCTGAGCGAGATCGACGTCATGGTCTGCATGACATCCCCCTTCTACATGCGGAAGTCCGGTGCCCCGTCCCGAGTGTCGGCGGGACGGTGGCACCGGACAGCGGGTCAGTGCTGGACGACGCCGATGACCTGGGTCGCGTTGCTCTGGGCGTTCGCGAAAACGGAGGCAACGTTGAGAGCGAGCGACGAGTTGCTCGCGTAGATGCCGGCCCAGTTGTTGTTGAAGAAGAGCGTCTCCTTCTCGGGAAGCAGCTCGACGGTCTCGGACTCGAGCTCGGAGTAGCTGATCATGTTCATGGTGTTCACCTCCTTCCCTGCTGCCAACAAGTAGACCGAGAGGGGTGTGACGGGTCCGTCATCGTGCCGTCAGGCAGGCGTGAATCTTGCGTCATGCCGGCGTGAGGGCCGCGTGAGCCGCGCGTGACACGGGCGTGACTGAGGTGTGAGGTCCGCGTGATCGCCGCGTGACCGGGGCGTCAAGCGGGCGTTGTCCGCATTTCGCCTCGGCGCGCTTGCACTCTCGGATTCCCTTGGTGCCGTGGGCAATCCGAGGTCGGAGTCCGGCCAGGGGCTTGACGAGCCTGGACGGCTACGTGGTCAGCTCTTGACGGCGAGGAGGAGGCCGTCGCTGACCGGAAGCAGGGCGACCGTGAAGCCGGCGTGGTCGCGGATCGACTTGCCGACGTCGCGCAGGGTGCGGGTCTCGGCATCGCGGTTCGCCGGGTCGGACTCCTTGTCGGTCCACGTCATGGCAAGGGTGCCCCCGGTGCGCAGCAGCCGCGCGGCCTGGTTGAGGTACTCGGGGTACTCCTGCCGGTCCGCGTCGACGACGAACAGGTCGTAGGCGCCGTCGGTCATCCGCGGGAGCACCTCCAGCGCGCGCCCGGCGATGACCCGGGTGCGCTGGTGCGCGATGCCGGCTGCGGCGAACGCGTCTCGCGCCGCCCGCTGGTGCTCGGTCTCGAGGTCGATCGTCGTGAGTATGCCGTCCGGTGGCATCCCACCGAGCAGCCACAGTCCCGAGGCGCCGGCGCCCGTGCCGACCTCCATGACGGCCTTGGCCCCGATCGCCGCCGCGAGCAGCTGGAGCACCGCCCCGACGCCGTTGCCGACGGGCTCGGCGCCGAGCTCCTCACCCCGCAGTCGGGCCTGCTCGATGTGCTCGCTCGGGGTGACGAACTCCTCCGCGTGCGACCAGGCCGCAACCTTCTGGGTGCTCATGCGGGCCACCCTACTGTGCGGCATACGGCATCGACGGGACGCGCGTCGGGGCGCTCGGGACCTACGGCGTCCCGGAAGCGCCTAGGGTGCGGACATGGACGAACTCGACCTGCCGGCGCCCCAGCACCGCCGTCCGGCGGGCGTCGACGACGCGACGATCGAGGCTCTCGGGAAGCTGTCGGAGGCCTTCGAGGTCGTCGAGGACGCGCGTGGCCACCTCTACGGCTTCCATCGCCTGACCGGCACGGCCGACCTCGCCCTCGGTGAGGCCGTCGACCTGCTCCGGGCGGCCGGTCATGGAGAGCTCGCCGACGAGATCGAGACCGACCTGGTCGGCCGGAACGTGCTCGAGGGCCGCTGGACCTTCCAGGTCGTCGAGGAGTACGACGACGGCTACTACGAGACCTTCAAGCGGCTCGAGGCGCTGGCGCGCGAACGGCTCGTCGGGGGCCGCCGCCACCTGTTCGAGGCGCAGATGAAGGAGGACCGGCGCACCCATGGGCGCCGGCACCACGAGGCCGTGCCGGCCGAGCAGGCGGCCGAGCAGGCGGCCGATGCGGCCGAGGCGGGCGAGGCGGGCGAGGCGGGCGAGCGCTGACAGGCGGTCATCGGGGATCCACAGCGGATCCACAGGTTCCGATGTGCGCGCACATAACCGGATCGGCCACTCTGAAGGGGAACGAAACGAGACGCAATGGCGTTCTTGTCGTTGAACCCTTCCGTGAAAGGCCCCCGTGACCACCAGCGTGACGACCACCCCGCCCGCCACCGTGGCGCAGGCCGACTCTGCATGGACTCCTCCGACCTGGGAGGAGATCGTCGAGCAGCACTCGGCGCGCGTGTACCGGCTGGCCTACCGCCTCACGGGCAACCCCTATGACGCGGAGGACCTCACGCACGACGTGTTCGTCCGCGTGTTCCGGTCGCTGCACTCGTACCAGCCGGGCACGTTCGAGGGCTGGCTTCACCGCATCACGACCAACGTGTTCCTCGACAAGATGCGCCGCAAGCAGCGCATCCGCTTCGACGCCCTCCCTGAGGACGCCGCCGGCCGTCTTGCCAGCGCCGAGAAGGGCCCGGAGCAGACGTATCACGACGCCCGCTTCGACGACGACGTGCAGCGTGCGCTCGACGCCCTCGCGCCGGAGTTCCGGGCCGCGGTCGTCCTGTGCGACATCGAGGGCCTTTCCTACGAGGAGATCAGCGCCACGCTGGGCGTCAAGCTCGGCACCGTGCGCTCCAGGATCCACCGAGGGCGCGCCCAGCTGCGCGAGGCCCTCGCGCACCGCGCTCCCGACGTGGCTGCCAGGCCCGCCGCGAAGCCGGAGTCGCGCACGGGCCGCGCAGGCCTGCGGATCCCCGGACGCCGGGTCGCGGCAGGGACGCGCTGATGGTGCAGAGGTGACCCCGTGACGCCGCACCTGCGCAACCACGTCCGCGCGTACGTCGACCGCGCGCTGCCTCCTGCCCTGCTCCACCTCTACGACCGCCACGTCGTGTGCTGCACGATGTGCCGTGCCGCGGCGGACCAGGAGCGCCGGATCGTCGCGTCGCTGCGCTCCGACACGGGGGTGCCCATGAGCCTGCGGTCCTCCCTCATCGGGCTCGCCACGGCTCCGCCGGCGCCCGAGGTGCCGGCGCACAGCGGGCCACGGATCCCATTGCCCCCCATCGGCTTCCGTATGCCGTCCGCCCCCTCGTACGACCCCGTGCCGACGGTCTCCCCGGGTGCGCCCGCACTGCACCGTTCCCCGATGCGTGCTGCGGTCGTCGCCTCGATAGCGGCAGGTGCCTCGGTGGCGGCGGCCTGGGGCCTGGCCGTGTCCCCGGTCTCCGGTTCCGGCGGCACGTCGCGCCAGGTCCCCGTGGCGCACTTCGGCCAGAACTCCCTGACGGGCCTGAACGGGCACTCGCTGCCGGTGAGCCGCACGAGCTCCTCCAGCGGCACGATGTACGGCCCAGCCATGCCGGTGCGCGTCACCGTGTCGTACTGGGTCGTCGCGACCGGCACCGCGCACCGCGACAGTGACCTGGGCCCGGTTCGGTTCACCAGCGTCAGTTCGGCACAATCAGGTCCATGAGCGACGAGTCGAGGACGCCGGACCACGAGCCCGCTGCTTCGGAGGTAGCGCCCGAGGCGAGTCCCCAGACAGGGCCCGAGACGGGCCTCCAGCAAGGGCCCGAGCATGGGCCCGAGCGCGGCGAGCCCGAGCGCACCGGCATCATCGACCTGCACGACACGCGAGCCATCCCCTCCGAGCCCGCGAGCACCGCGCCCGGCCAGGACGACGATGCCTGGTTCGACGTGTTCGGCGACCCGGCCTCGACGGGGGTTCCGGCACGCGCCGACTCGTCGTGGGGCAGTGACCGCGCCGACGCGCTGGCCGAGGAGGCGCACCGTGCGGCGTACACGCCCCCGGTCGAGTCTCCGACGCCCGACTCGCACGCGCCGGGTTCGGTGAACCAGCCGGGTTCGCCGTCGGCCTCCGCCGGCGCCTACTACGCCGCGACGGCCGCCGCCGGCACGACCGCGCCGGCGGGGTCGACCGGGGCTCCAGGCCCGTATGGCACCCACGGTGCGTACGGCCCGACGGATGCCAGCGGCATACCCGGCTCTCCGGTGGCGCCCCCCGGTGGCGAGGTGCCCGGCGGGCCCGGTGTCCCACTGACCGACGAGACGGCGGCCTCACGGCCTCGGCGCCGTCGTGGGCTCATCGTGACCGGCGTCGTCGCCCTCTGCCTGTTGTCCGGCGTCATCGGCGGCGTCGCCGGCCACGTCGCCGAGGACCGCATCAACCTCGGCGGGACCACCCTGCCCACCCCGGGTCCGGGCGCCACGTCACGCCCGGCCGGGTCGGTGGCGAACATCGCGGCGAACGTGCTGCCGAGCGTCGTCACGATCAAGGTGGACGGCGGTAGCGAGGGCTCGGCGACGGGCTCCGGCTTCGTCATCGACCGCTTGGGCCACGTGCTGACCAACAACCACGTGGTGGAGGCGGCGCCCAACGGCGAGATCCAGGTCGTGCTGAGCACGGGCGACACCGAGAAGGCGACGGTCGTCGGGCGCGACGCGAGCTACGACCTCGCCGTGCTGAAGATCGCCCGCAGCGACCTCACCCCGCTGACCCTGGGCCAGTCCGACAAGGTCGTCGTCGGCGACCAGGTGATCGCGGTCGGCGCGCCGCTGGGCCTCGACCAGACCGTCACCACGGGCATCGTCAGCGCGATGAACCGCCCCGTGACACCCGGCGACGGCACCGAGGCGTCCTACATCAACGCCATCCAGACCGACGCCGCGATCAACCCCGGCAACTCCGGCGGCCCGCTGCTCGACATGACCGGGCAGGTCATCGGCGTCAACAGCGCGATCGCGCGGGTGCCCGGGACGTCCGGGTCGACCGGCGGCAGCATCGGCCTGGGCTTCGCGATCCCGAGCGACCAGGCGCGTCGCACCGCCGACCAGCTCATCGCCACCGGGAAGGCGACGCACCCGATCATCGGGGTCAAGCTCAACCGCACCTTCACGGGCGAGGGCGCAGAGGTCGACGACTCGGGCGACGCGGTCACCTCGGGAGGTCCCGCCGCCAAGGCCGGGGTCAAGCCGGGTGATGTCATCGTCGCGTTCGAGGGCAAGCGAGTGCGCACCCCCGACCAGCTCATCGTGTCGATCCGGTCGCGCGCCGTGGGCGACACCGTGACCCTCACGGTCCAGCGCGACGGGCACGACTTCGACCTGAAGATGACGCTCGAGGCGGAGCCGGCGAAGTAGCTCCCAGCGCGGGACCGTAGGATGGCCGCGCCGTAGGAACGCGTGGAAGCGAGGGTCAGTTGTTCGACATCAACGGGTGGGAGCTGCTCCTGCTCGGTGTGCTCGCCATCCTCGTGCTGGGGCCCGAGCGGCTCCCCGACTACGCCGCGAAGTTCGGACGGTTCGTCCGCCAGGCTCGCCAGATGGCCGACCGCGCCAAGCAGCAGCTCAAGGACGAGATGGGTCCGGAGTTCTCCGACATCGACTGGCGGGCCTACGACCCGAGGCAGTACGACCCGCGCAAGATCGTGCGCGACGCCCTCAGCGCACCGCCCGACGAGGAGCCGGTGGCGGACACCGCCGACAAGCCGGTCAGCGTGCCGCGTGGCCACGACCCGTCGTTGCCGACCCCGTGGGACACCGAGGCCACCTGACCCGGTCGGTCACTGGCTCGAGATCTTCCTCGTCGGATGTCGCGATCAGCCCCACTGGCCGCGGCCGTCCCGCCCGACGTAGCAAGTCCCCCGAGTCGCCCCTCGGCATGGTCGAGCCGGGCGCGAGCAGCGGACTTGATGTGTCCTGCGGGACGGCCCCCGGGTCCTTGGCCGAGCGCCCGCGAGCGAGCGGACTGCGGTCAGCGACCGGCGGGCGTGAGTCCGAGCGAGCGACCGGCGAGCCCCCGGGCGCGCGTGGCGAGCGTGCGCGCGACGCCGCGCAGGGCCACGGCGGCGGGGGAGTCCGGCTCCCCGAGGACGACCGGCATGCCGTTGTCACCACCCTCCCGCAGCCGGGTGTCGAGCGGGATCTGACCGAGCAGCTCGACCGGGGCGCCGATGCTGCGGGTCAGCGAGTCGGCCACGTCCCGGCCACCACCTGAACCGAAGATCTCCTGGCGTGTGCCGTCCGGCAGCTCGAGCCACGACATGTTCTCGATGACGCCCACGACCCGCTGATGCGTCTGCAGCGCAATGGAGCCCGCGCGCTCGGCGACCTCTGCGGCGGCCTGCTGCGGCGTCGTCACGACGAGGATCTCGGCGGTCGGGATGAGCTGCGCGATCGAGATCGCGATGTCGCCTGTGCCCGGCGGTAGGTCAAGCAGCAGCACGTCGAGGTCACCCCAGAACACGTCGGCGAGGAACTGCTGCAGGGCGCGGTGCAACATGGGGCCACGCCACACGACCGGCTGGTTGCCCGGGACGAACATCCCGATCGAGATGACCTTCACCTCGTGCGAGATGGGCGGCAGGATCATGTCGTCGACCTGCGTCGGTCGCTGCTCGACGCCGAGCATGCGCGGCACCGAGAAGCCGTAGACGTCGGCGTCGACGACGCCGACCCGCAGGCCCTGCTCGGCCATCGCGGCAGCCAGGTTGACCGTGACGGATGACTTGCCGACGCCGCCCTTACCGGACGCCACGGCATACACCCGCGTCAGCGAGCTCGGCTTGGCGAAGGGGATCTCCTTCTCCGGGGCCCCACCGCGCAGCTGCTGACGCAGGGTGGCGCGCTGCTCGTCGCTCATGACATCGAGTGCGACGTCCACAGCGGTGACGCCGTCGAGGGCGAGCAGGGCGGCTGTGGTGTCGCGGGTCAGGGTGTCTTTCATCGGGCAGCCCGAGACCGTGAGGAAGATCGCGAGCGCCACCCGCCCGGCATCGTCGATCTCGACCGACTTGACCATGCCGAGCTCGGTGATCGGCTTGCGGATCTCGGGGTCGTTGACCTTCGACAGGGCCGTGAGCAGCGCATCACGGCTGGGCACCACGGGGACAGACATGGTGTCCATCGTATGCCGCAGATCGGCCGCTCCCGACCACGCCCCCTGTCACTCCTGCCACACTCACGCGACCCTCGCGTCCCGCTCGCGCGACACCGGCAACACACCGAGCAGTCGCAAGGTTCGCCGGTTATTACCGCAGAAGCGTGCAGCTAGCCGGTGTGTTGCGGGGGCGTGTGGTCGTCGTCGAGGCGGCGGAGCAGGGCGCGCTCCTCGAGCTCGTCGAGCAGGCCGCGCAGCTCGGACCGGACGAAGTCGCGCGTGGCCTGCTCCCGCAGCGCCACGCGCAGCGAGGCCACCTCACGGGTGAGGAACTCGGTGTCGGCGAGGTTGCGCTCGTCGCGAGCCCGGTCCTGCTCGAGGGCGACCCGGTCGCGGTCCGCCTGCCGGTTCTGCGCGAGCAGGATCAGGGGTGCGGCATACGACGCCTGCAGGCTCAGCATGAGCGTGAGGAAGATGAACGGGTACTCGTCGAAACGCAGGTTCGGCGGGGCCAGGATGTTCCAGCCCACCCACACGAGCACGAAGACCGTCATCCCGATGAGGAACTGTGCCGTGCCCATGAAGCGCGCGAACTTCTCGGAGAGGACGCCGAAGGCCTCCTGAGACAGCGACACCTGCGGCAGGAACCGAGCGCGCTGCTCGCGAGGCTGGTCGAGCTTGTCGCCGCGCACGGCCCGGGCGCCGATCCGCCGCTCCGAACGCTCGCTCACGGGCGGACTCCGAGCTCGTGGCGCTCTTCGCGCCAGTCCTCCGGGAGGATGTGGTCGAGCACGTCATCGACGGTGACCGCACCGATGAGCCGGCCGTCGTCGTCGACGACGGGCAGCGAGACGAGGTTGTAGGTCGCGAGCGTCCGGGTCACCGTCTCGAGCGAGGCGTTCGCCGAGACGGGCTCCATCTCCTTGTCGATGATCGAGCCGATCGCCGCGTGCGGCGGCTCGCGCAGCAGGCGCTGGATGTGGACGAGGCCGAGGTAGCGGCCCGTGGGCGCCTCCAGGGGCGGACGGCATACGTACACCTGGGACGCGAGCGCCGGGGCGAGCTCCTCGCGGCGCACCGTCGCCAGCGCCTCGGCGATCGTCGCCTCGGGACCGAGCACGACCGGCTCGGTCGTCATCATGCCGCCGGCGGTGTTCTCGTCGTAGGTGAGCAGCCGCCGCAGGGGCGCCGCCTCGTCGGGCTCCATGAGCTGCAGAAGCTGCTCGGCCTGCTCGGGGGGCAGGTCTGCGAGCAGGTCGGCGGCGTCGTCGGGCTCCATGGCCTCGAGCACGTCCGCAGCCCGCTCGGTGTCGAGCCCGGCGATGATCTCGACCTGGTCGTCCTCAGGGAGCTCCTCGAGGACGTCGGCCAGGCGTTCGTCGTCGAGGGCGGCGGCGACCTCGGCCCGCCGCTTGGGGTTCAGGTCGTGGATGACCTCGGCGAGGTCGGCGACCTTGAGGTCGTCGTACGTCTCGAGGAGGCGTTCCGCACTCTGCGCGCCGGACTGCTCGTGCAGGCCCTGGACGTCACGGGTGTCGACGAGCATCGTCTTGCCCGACCGCCGGCGAGTCAGGCGTGACATGGCGCGAGATGCCGAGGACACCCCGGACGCCTGCCGGACGAAGACCTTGACGCCGAGCCAGTCGCGGCGCAGCCCCTGCTCGATCGCGAGGTCCTCGACGATCGCATCGCCGAAGCCCGCCTCGACCGCCTCAGGCGTCGTCACCTTGACCGTGCGGTCGAACAGCTCGGCGGCCACCAGCATCTCGTTGGTCCGCTGTTCGAAGCGGCGCATGTTGACCAGGCCGGTCGTGATCACGGCACCCGCGTCGATCGAGGTCACCCGCGTCATCGGCACGAACACCCGCCTCCGGCCCGGCACCTCGACGACCAGTCCGATCACGCGAGGCTCGGGCCGGTTGGCCGAGAACATCACCACGACGTCGCGCACGCGACCGACCTGGTCACCGAGCGGGTCGAAGACGCTCAGTCCCGTCAGGCGCGCGACGAAGACGCGGGTGCTGGCGCTCATGAGGCCCAGGCTATGCGGTCACGTGCCGTGCCGGCCGACGCCACGTCGCTGACGCTTCTTGCGCAGCTTGGCGCGCTCCCGGGCGGCCTTGACCGCGGCCTTGCGGGCAGCCTTGGCGCGCTTGCGCTCTGCGCGCTCCTCTCCGCGCCCACCGAGGTGCCACGGGCGCCACGCGGTCGTCGTCGCGGCCGTGCGGGCGGGGGCGGCCCGGTGGTCGCCGGCGTCGTAGGCGCCTGGCGACTCGAGCGGGCTGTCGAACGGCACGAGTGCGGTGATGGTGCACTCGGCGGCCCAGCGGGTCAGCGAGTCGTCGACGGCGTTGAGCCGCGAGGCCTTGAGCAGCTCGGCGGCACGCTGCCACTCGGGAGTGCCGGGCTCGAGGACGTGGACGTGCGCCCGGATCGTCAGCAACCGCCCGCCGGTGTCCTTGCTGCGCAGGATCAGCCGGACCTCCTTGGGCAGCCAGGGCAGCGGCTGCTCGCCCGGCCCGCTCACCACGAGGGCAGCGCCGTCGTCCCACACGTGCCAGGCCGGCCAGGTGCGGTCGTCGGCGACGTCGATCCAGAGCAGGCCGGACTTGCTCATGGCCTCGCCGAGGAGGGCGGTGAGGTTGGCGCTGGGCGGCTCGGTCACACCGCCACCATAGTGATTCCGACCTCATTGGTGGTGGGCGTGACTGCGGTCATAACCGGGTGCGCCGGGCCGTTGCTACGTTGACGCCCATGCGCAGCGCAAAGGACTTCTTCCGTCCCCTTGCGGTGGGCGCCCCGACACCGCTCACCGAGGTCCCGGCGCGTCCATCCCGGGTCATCCACTTCTTCGACCCGAGCAACGAGAAGATGGCGGCCAAGGTCCCCGGGCTCGTCGGCACCGTCGACGTGCTGCTCGGCAACCTCGAGGACGCGGTCAAGGCAGACCGCAAGGAGGCGGCACGGGCCGGGCTCGTCGCCATCGCCAAGGCCACGGACTTCGGGGAGAACACCCAGCTCTGGACGCGGGTCAACGCGCTCGACAGCCCGTGGGTGCTCGACGACCTGACCACGCTGGTCACCGAGATCGGCGACCGGCTCGACGTGATCATGGTGCCCAAGGTTCAGGGTGCCGAGGACATCCACTACGTCGACCGGATCCTGGCCCAGCTCGAGGCGCGTGCGGGTCTGACCCGCCCGATCCTCGTCCACGCGATCCTCGAGACCGCGCGGGGCGTGGCCAACGTCGAGGAGATCTGCGGTGCCTCGCCGCGCATGCAGGGGCTCTCGCTCGGCCCCGCCGACCTGGCGGCCGACCGCCGGATGAAGACGACGCGGGTCGGGGGCGGCCACCCCGGCTACCTCGTGCGGCAGGACCCGCTCGACGGGGACATCCAGGGAGAGCGCGCGACCTACCAGCAGGATCTCTGGCACTACACGATCGCCCGGATGGTCGACGCGTGCGCGATGCACGGGATCTTCCCGTACTACGGGCCCTTCGGCGACATCGCCGACGTCGTCGCGTGCGAGGACCAGTTCCGCAACGCCTTCCTGCTCGGCTGTGTCGGCACGTGGTCGCTGCACCCCGTCCAGATCGAGATCGCCAAGCGCGTCTTCAGCCCGTCCGCCGAAGACGTCCGCCACGCAAGGCGTGTCGTCGCGGCGATGGGGGACGGCACGGGCGCCGTCATGCTCGACGGCAAGATGGAGGACGACGCGAGCCTCAAGCAGTGCCTCGTCATCGTGGAGCTCGCCGAGCGCCTCGCCCGGACCGACCCCGCGCTCGCCGCGCTGTATGCCGCCGAGCCCGCCACGCAGGAAGGCTGAGTCCCATGGTCGCCGACCACACGGCATACGGGAATGACGCATCGGACCCTCGCAAGCTCGGGAGCGACCCCTCCCCGGCTCCAGGACGCGGGGCCGTGCGCCCACGCCGCTCGGTGCTCTACATGCCGAGCTCCAACGAGCGTGCCCTCGAGAAGGCGAAGACCCTGCCCGTGGATGCCCTCATCCTCGACCTCGAAGATGCCGTGGCCCCCGACGCGAAAGAGACTGCGCGCGAGAACGCTTGTGCTGCAGTGCAGTCCGGGGACTATGGCCGGCGCGAGCTGACGATCCGCGTCAACGGCATCGGCACCCAGTGGCACGACGCCGATCTTGCAGCGGCCTGCGCTGCAGGGCCCGACGCGGTGGTGGTGCCGAAGGTCGGGTCCGCGGACGAGGTGCGGTCGCTCGTCGAGGCGATGGTGGCGGCCGGGGCCCCCGAGCATGTACGCCTCTGGGCGATGATCGAGACGCCCTCGGCGATCCTGCACGCGGAGGAGATCGCGAGCGCGTCGGACCGCCTCGCCTGCCTCGTGCTCGGGACCAACGACCTCTACAAGGAGCTCGGCGCGACGTACTCGCCGGGACGCGCGGCGATCCAGACGTCGCTGCAGCTGGCTCTGCTCGGCGCGCGGGCCGCGGGGGTCGCGATCGTCGACGGTGTGTTCAACGACGTGAAGGACACCGACGGGTTCGTCGCCGAGGCTCGGCAGGGCAGGGAGCTGGGCTTCGACGGCAAGACCCTGATCCATCCGGGGCAGGTCGATCCGTGCAACGAGGTCTTCGCCCCGAGCGAGGCGCAGGTGCAGGAGGCGCGCGCGGTCATCGCCGCGTTCGAGGCGGCGGCAGCGCAGGGCTCCGGCGTAGCCACGCTGAACGGCCGGCTCATCGAGAACCTCCACGTCGACACGGCGCACAAGGTGCTCGCGACCGCCGAGGCCATCGCCGCGCTCCGCTGACCCCCGCGCTCCGCTGACCCCCCGCGCGGGTGACCCCCGCGCGGGTGAGCCTCGGTCAGGGCAGGCGGTAGACCGACACGTGTGAGCGCGACTCGGCGGTGAACTCTGCGCCCGACCAGTCGGCGTGCCGGGCCTCGAGCGCGAAACCGGCGAGCCGCCCCATGAGGTCGAGCTCGGCGGGCCAGATGTAGCGGTGCGGCGAGCGGGTCAGGCGGGCCTGCCTGGTCTCGTCGAAGGTGAAGTGGTGCGAGACGACGTGCTGCTGCAGCACGTCGTACGTGTCCAGCCCGATGTAGCCCGGCTGCAGGTCCCACACGGTCGCAGGCACACCGGGCGGCAGCCGGCGCAGCTCGGGCACCCAGAGCTCGACCACGAAACAGCCGCCCGGGACGAGGTGGCGGGCTGCGTTGCGGAAGCAGTCCACCTGCTCCTGCTGCGTCATGAGGTTGGAGATCGTGTTGTACACCAGGTACACCAGCGTGAACTCGCCGTGGGCGGTCGCGGTGGCCATGTCGCCGAGGACGACCGGGATCGACTGCGCGTCGGCCTTCTCCCGGAGACGGTCCACCATCGGCTGCGACAGCTCGATCCCGCTGACCGGCACACCGCGCTTCGCGAGGGGCACGGCGACCCGGCCGGTGCCGATCGCCAGCTCCAGCGCGGCACCCCCGGCAGCCAGTGCGGCCAGCCGTTCGACGGTCGGCCCGAGCACGTCGGGGGCGAACATCCCCGCGTCAGGCGTGTCGTAGCGCGCTGCGGTCTCGGCATCCCAGAGCTCGTCCTGCCACATGTCCTCGACCTTGCCGCCCGTCGCGGGGCGGGTCCAACGAATATCCGCCGCGCCGCCGCGGCGCCCCTTCGGACGGCTCAGAGCCGGCGGTCGAAGACCACCCTTCCGGCCGCATCGCGAGCCACGAGCCGTACGTTCGAGTCCTGGGTCATCGGCCGATACGGCAGGAACCCGACGAACACGGCCCCGTCGACACCAGGGAGGGTGAGCCGGTACGGCAGCGGAGTCAGGACACCGTCCTGCTCGAAGTCCACCGAGGCGACCCGCTCTGAGGTCGCCACCACCGGCCGGAGCACATCCCGGTACTCGTCCACCTCGTTGGTCGAAGGGTCCGACAGCGCCCCTTCGCCGAGGTCGTCGAAGGGGCCCGGCTTGGCGGTCGGCAGCGGGAAGGTCACGCACGTCGAGCTGCTCCCGCGGACCTGGTTGTCGTTGATGTCGCGGTTCGCGGGCCACACCATGACGCAGCCCGCGGGCCGGGCCTTGCCGTCGCCGTACGACCCTGCGTCCGTCATCGCCGGCGCGAGCAGGATGTTGGCCGGGCGCCCTCCGACGTGGACCGTGCCGAGGCCGATGGTCCGGCCCTTGGCCATGTGCGCCCACCGGTTCTGCCTGCCCAGCTTCGTCTGGTCGACGTACTGCTGGTATGCCGGCAGCGGGCTTCCGATGGTGAGCCCGGGCATGACCGGGCCGGTCGACGAAGCGCTCGAGGTCGTGCTCGCGCTCGCTGTCGATGTGGTGGCGGTCGACGTCGCTGCGGCTTGGGTCGTGGCAGACGAGACCGACGCGGTGCCGGAGCCGAAGGACGTGGTGTCCGGCCGGGCAGTCCACCAGCCCGTGGCGACCGCGGCGCCGGCGACAGCGACGACCGACGCGGCACCGAGGGTAGGGCGCAGCCACGGCCGGCGAGTGCCGAGGCGTCTCTCGGTCTGCTGCCACAGCGTTTCCAGGTCGACGTCGATCTCCTGCGCGGCAGTGTCGAGCAGGTCCCGGGTCAGCAGGTCACGGTCGGTCATCGGTCCTCCAGGTGGCGGTGCAGGTCGTCGAGCCCTCGGGACACGGCGGACTTCGCGGCACCGACGGTGGTGCCCATGAGCGTGGCGATCTCGGCATACGACAGGTCCAGCCAGTACCGCAGCACGACCGCCTCCCGGCGCCGCTCTGGCAGGTGGTCCAGGGCGGCGAGCACCCGGCTCGCCTCCGACGTGCGCAGCGACGCCTCCTCGGCGGACTCGGCGTGCCGTTCCGCGTCGCGGCGCTCCAGGCGGGTCCGGCGCCATCGGACCACCCGGCGGCGATGCCGGTCGCGGACGAGGTTGACTATGACGCGGTTGAGGTAGGCGCCGGCGTCGGCCAGGTCTCCGGTCCCACCCTGGTAGCGCTCGTAGAGACGGCAGAACGCGTCCTGGACGACGTCCTCGGGGTCGTCGGCGCCGAGCAGCGCGGCGAACCGCACGGCTCGCGTGGCGTGGGCGTCGAAGAGGCCGCGGAAGCCGGCCGCCCGGTCCGTCGGGTCGCTGACGATGACTCTCACACCTGGCACGACGCGCGAGTCGCCGAAAGGTTGCCCCGTGCCCCCTGTCATCCGGAGAGGGTATGCCGTTCGCCCCTTCGAGGCGCCCGAGCGACGGGTGGGTGCATGTGGCGGACAAGCGGCATACGGCTTCGGGAGAGACGGGGAGCGCCCGCGCGTTGGTCAGGGCATGGAGCGCTCTGAGAGGCCCCGCATCACCCGGCGCGGCCTCATCGTGGCGGGTGCCCTCGGCGTCGTCGCTGCGGGCGGCACGTATGCCGTCGCGCGAAGCGGGCTCGTCGAGCTTTCCGAGGTGCCCGGCATACCTGGACTCGCCGGCCCCCCGCCCCCCGAACTGCGCATCGACCCGCAGCCGGTCGACTACCGCGACCTCGTCGGGCGGCGGCGGATCGGCCGGGCGACCTACGTCTACGAGGTCACCGGGCGGCCGGCGACGTACTACGTGACGGACGCCTTCGGCCGGCGCCTCGACCGCTGGCTGGCGCTGCACGAGCGGTACATCGGCCAGGTGCCCGACGAGGTCCGCTCCTACGGCGCGTGGGTCCGCGGGGCCGCGACCTCGTGGCACAGCTCGGGCGAGGCGATCGACATCTCACGCCTGCGCGCCGGCGGCCGCGACCTCGTCTCGCTGCGCTACGACCAGTGGCGTGACGCGCCCGCGGCCGAGCTCCAGCGGCGCCTCCGGCTCTACTGGCGCACCGCCGCCGGGCTGCACCACGAGTTCGCGGACGTCCTCACCTACCTGTTCGACGACGCCCACGCGAACCACATCCACGTCGACATCGGACGCTTCGGGCCGGAGCAGCCCAGACTGATCCGCCGGTCCCACGCACAGGTCCAGGCCGTGCAGGCGATGTGCCGGTACGTATGGGGACGCACGGACGTCGAGATCACCGGGGAGCTGGACGACGCGACTCGCGAGGCCACCTCGCGCGTCCTCGAGGAGGCGGGCAGCCCTGATGCGCTGGCCGACTCGAGGGAGGCGTGGCAGGCGTTCCTCGTCGCGACGATGCGCGAGGCCTGACCCGTAGGATCGGTCGTCATGGCCCAGAGCGTGCTCACTCCACAGTCCGACGACTTCCCGCGGTGGTACCAGGACGTCATCGCCAAGGCCGAGCTGGCCGACAACGGCCCGGTGCGCGGCACGATGGTCATCCGGCCGTACGGCTACGCGATCTGGGAGCGGATGCAGGCCGACATGGACCGCCGGATCAAGGAGACGGGCGCTCGCAACGCCTACTTCCCGCTGTTCATCCCGCAGTCGTACCTCGAGCGTGAGGCGGAGCACGTCGAGGGCTTCAGCCCGGAGCTCGCCGTCGTCACGCACGCGGGCGGCAAGGAGCTCGAGGAGCCGGTCGTGGTGCGGCCGACGTCCGAGACGGTCATCGGGGAGTTCATGGCCAAGTGGACGCAGAGCTACCGCGACCTGCCGCTGCTGCTGAACCAGTGGGCCAACGTCGTGCGCTGGGAGCTGCGCCCCCGCATCTTCCTGCGCACCAGCGAGTTCCTCTGGCAGGAAGGGCACACTGCGCACGCGACGGAGCAGGACGCGCGGCAGTTCGCCAAGCGCATCCACGAGGACGTGTATGCCGCGTTCATGAGGGAGGTGCTCGCGATCCCGGTGGTCCTTGGCCGCAAGACCGCGAAGGAGCGCTTCGCCGGCGCGACGAACACGATGACGCTCGAGGCGATGATGCGTGACGGCAAGGCCCTGCAGATGGGCACCAGCCACGAGCTCGGGCAGAACTTCGCCAGGGCGTTCGACATCACCTACCTCTCGGAGCAGGGCCGCCAGGAGCTGGCCTGGACGACCTCGTGGGGGAGCACGACCCGCATGGTGGGAGGCCTCATCATGTGCCACGGCGACGACAACGGCCTCCGCGTGCCTCCGCGGCTCGCCCCTGTCCAGGTGCTCGTCATGGTCGTCAAGGCGGGCGAGGGCGTCGCGGAGGCGGCCGGCCAGGTCGTGAAAGACCTTGTGGCGCAGGGCATTCGCGCGGAGCTGGACGACCGGGTCGACACGCCGTTCGGCCGGCGCGCGGTCGACGCAGAGCTCAAGGGCATCCCGGTGCGCATCGAGGTCGGGCCGCGCGATCTCGCCGCCGGCACGGTGACGCTCGTGAGGCGCATCGCCGGAGGCAAGTCGCCGCTGCCGCTCGGGGCGCTCGTCACCGAGGTGTCCCGCGCGCTCGACGAGGACCACCAGGCTCTGTATGCCGCCGCGCTGGCTCATCGAGAGACGAACACCGCCGCTGTCGAGACCCTCGCCGAGGCCGCCGAGGCGGCTCGCACGGGCTGGGCGACGATCCCGTGGAAGCGGGTCGGCGACGAAGGGGAGGCCGTGCTGGCCGAGTCGTCCGTCACGGTGCGCTGCCTCACGATGCCCGACGGTTCCGTGCCCTTGTCTGAAGACGACCCGGACGTCCTCGCGGTGGTCGGGCGGGCCTACTGACGCGCGGCGAGCGAAGCGAGCCAAAAGCCCAGAGTGGGCCTTCCCACAGGGGAGTCGGGAAGAGGCAGGCGTCGGGCATGGTTGAGGAGTGCGTGAGGAGGGTGAGCGCGACATGAGCGACGAGACGGTGACCACCGAACGGCATACGCCGCCGGGTGTCTCGGCGCAGCCGGACATCCTCACTCCGCTGTTGCGCGAGCGCGAGAGCGTCATGGTCTACGACCGGTCGCACGTGCTGTCGCCGGAGTCGCTCCGGGCCATCCTGGAGGCGGCTCGCTGGGCACCGTCTGCGGGCAACTCGCAGCCGTGGGGCTTCATCGTGGGCCGGCGTGGCGACGATACCCACGCCACGATGGTCGAGCTGCTGTCCTCGGCGAACCAGGTGTGGGCGCCGAGCGCTTCAGCGATCATCCTGACGCTGCATCAGGTCGCGACCGACGAGGACCACGAGATCGCCTACAGCGACTACGCGATGTTCGACCTCGGCCAGGCGGTGGCCCACATCACCGTGCAGGCGAGGTCCATGGGCCTGCAGGTGCGCCAGTTCGGTGGCTTCGACCACCGTGCCGCGGCCGAGCGGTTCGCGGTGCCCCCGCACTGGGCGGTGACCACCGGGATCGCGCTCGGGCTTCCGGCCGGGCCCGACGGAGACCTCGAGATGCCCGACTGGCTGCGTGCGCGCTCGCGTCTGCCCAGGTCTCGACTGCCGCTCGAGGCCTTCGTGCACTCCGGCAAGTTCGGCCACCCCGCCGACTTCCTGGACGAGCCGCCGACGGGCTGATCCGCTGGGGCCGGCCCCACGGACATACCAAGTCCCGCGCGGCGTGGTGGCTCACGCCTCTCGGCCAGCCACGCAGGCACTTGGTGTGTCCGTGGGGACGGCGCGGTGATCTACCAGCGCGACGTCGCCGCGGCCATGAGGTCGCCGAACAGGAGTCCGTCGTCCACGGCATACCCCCGGCGGGTGAACCAGTCGCACATGTTCCGCGCGTCCCGCTCGAGGAACTCCGGGCCGTGCGGGTTGCCGATGATGTCGACGATCTGCGGCCAGTCGATGAGGACCAGCCGCGCATCGTCACCGTCGCCGTCGAGCAGGACGTTGTACGGCGAGAGGTCACCGTGTGCCCAACCGAGCTCGGCGAGCCGAAGCATCGCCTCGCGCAGCTGCTCGTAGAGCCTCGGGAGCAGCTCCGGATCAGGTCGGGCCTGGGCGAGCCGCGGCGCGGCCTGCCCGTCGGGAGTGCCGATGAACTCCATCAGCATCTCGTCGTCGGACATCTGCACCGGGTACGGCACCGGCAGTCCCTCGCCCCACAGCCGGACCAGCGTCTCGAACTCCGCGAAGGCCCAGAGTCCGCTGATCAGCTCCTTGCCGAACGAGGTCCGCGTGCGGATGGCCCGCGTCTCGCGCGACTTGCGCACCCTCCGTCCCTCGAGGTAGCCCGAGTCGCGGTGGAACATGCGGTGCTTGCTCGACCGGTACCGCTTGCCGGCCATGAGGACGTCCCGTTCCGGGGCGCCCGGCACCCACCTGCGGACGAGGTGGACGTCGGCCTCCTTGCCCGTCTTGAGGACACCGAGGTCGGCCTCGACGGCGCCGAGGTCGGTGATGACCCAGTCGGGTCGGGGCTTGGGACCGTGGGTCGCACCGTCCCAGCTGGACCAGCGCTCGCCCTCCGGAGGTGCGTCGGGCGCGCTGTCGACGGCAAAGTCCTCGACGCTGTAGTCGCGAGCCCGGCCGTCAGTCAGGCGAGAGTCGAATACCTCGTACTCGTCCTCGTGAAAAGCATTGAATGACAAAGGAACTCCAAGTTCGTAGCGATGTGGGCAGGCATGCCCGGGGCCGTGATCGACATGTCACCCTCCTTGGGTTCCCGTGCGCCGGCCTGATGCCGTCGCGGTCGTCCACGAGGGTGCCGCATCGCTCGCCTGCGACGCAAACGAATTACCGGCCCGCTTTGGGCGAATCCGTATCAGCGCGCACGTCTCCACCTCTACCGTGACAAGAGAGTCCGTCCAGCGGGTCCCCTCGGAGGGAGCAAGGTATGCCGGCCGCGTCCTTCGGCGGTGGAGCGGTGCGGGTGCGCACCCCCGAGACCTACGACGCCACCCGAGCCTCGACCGGCGACGACCGCCCGCGACACACGGACCGCGACCTGCCGCCCCTGCCTGCGGGAGGACCTACCGCTGCGCTGCTGGATGCCCTGGCGGACAACGACTTCACCGTCCTGGATCGGATCGACCTCACGCCCCGAAGGTCTCGGGACATCGACGGCAGGCCACCCTCGAACCGCAGGGGCACGGTCCAGGTCGACGTCGACGTCGCCCCCGGTGATGACGCGGTCGTGCTGCTCGAGCGTGACGGCGTCTACTCCTGGCAGCTGCCCAAGGGCGGCCCCGTCGACCGCTCCATCGACCCCGGCCCCCGAACCGTCAGCTTCGACATCCCGGTGCAGCCGATGCGCCCCACACGTCCAGCGCCCCACTCCCAGAGGGCTGGACGCGAGCGAGAGATCACCCCGTCGGACGGGGACAGGTCTCGTGACCGCGGGCTGCTGGGCGACCTGGTTCATGGGGCGGTGCAAGCCATCGTCATCAAGTTCGTCGCGCCGGCGGTGGTCGGCAAGGTCATCGAGGTTCTCGAGTCAAAGATCCGCACAGGACTCGTGCACATCACCGGCGGCTCGCTCGACCACTGGAAGCCGATCCAGTCGATCGCCGAGGTGCCGCTCGACACGGACTGGACGCCACGGGTGCTGCTGCTCGTCCACGGCACGTTCTCCTCGACCGTGAGCGGCTTCGGGGCGATGTCGGTAGCGGCGGATGCGAGCCGCTTCGTCGACACCCTCGTCTCTGCCTACGACGCCGTCATCGGCTACGACCACCGCACGCTCAGTGTCGATCCGGAGAAGAACGCGCACGACCTGCTCGACCTGCTGTCGGCCGGGGGAGACGGCCGGCCGCTGCAGATCGACGTCATCACGCACAGCAGAGGTGGGCTCGTCACGAGGTCGCTCGTCGAGACGGTGCTGCCGCAGTCGTCCTGGCAGGGCTCGGTCGACAACATCGTCTTCGTGGCCGCGACCAACGGCGGCACGCATCTCGCCGACCCGAAGCGCTGGCACGACCTCGTCGACCTCTACACCAACCTCGTGATGGTCGGAGCGGTCGGCCTCGCGCTCGTGCCGGGCGCGGCCGCGTTCACGGCCGTCGTCGGCGGTGTGGTGCAGGGCGTCGGCGCGCTGGTGAAGTTCCTCGCCTCGTATGCCGCTGACGCCAGGGCGGTGCCCGGGCTCGCTGCGATGGTGCCCGACGGGCCATTCGTCACGAAGATCAACACGATGCAGCCGGGCCAGCCGCAGCCGGGCACGAGCTGGTACGTCGTGTCGTCGGACTTCCACGTCTCGCTCCTCGGCGGTCACCCGGTCCCGGCGGAGTTCCCACGCGAGCTCGCGGCACGGCTCGCCGAGGGCTTCCTGGACGGGCTCTTCGAGGGCCCCAACGACCTCGTCGTCGACACGGCGTCGATGTCGGCGATCGGCCTGCCGAAAGGCGGTTTCGTACGGGACACGTTGGCGCTGGGGACGAACGACGTCACCTACCACGTCAACTACTTCTCGAACGCCTCGGTCCTCGGCAAGATCTCCCAGTGGCTGCCGCTCGGCCTCGGTGCCGGTGAGGACGATGGCACGTCCCTCCCAGCGTGGATGACAGCCGGCGCGGAAGGGGCACCAGAGGCGTCCCCGGAGGATGCGCTTGCCGGGGCACGCGCCGAGGACGACGTGGCCGAGGGTGCGTCGCGCGGGGGCGGTGACCGAGGCGTGGAGATGGCCGAGCCCCCGCCGCCCGCGGGCGTGGAGCCGGTCGCGCCGCCTGCGGCCACCGCCCACCTCGCGGCGGAGATGCCCGAAACCGTCACTCCTGCAAAGGAGTTCACGATCCGAGTTCGCCTGGCGCGGGTCGCGATCGAGGCGACTGAGGGAACCGTCCACGTCGACCAGCAGGTGCGAGTCGATGCGGAGCGCCCGGTCAGCGTCCAGGTCTTCGGCAAGGACAACGTCGAGGTGCTCGAGCGGGACAGCAAGGTCTTCGGCCTGCCCGGCGGCGACTGGGCGGCCGAGCTGACGTTCCGAGCCAGGGCGATCGCGCCCGGCCCGGTCGCCGTCGAGGTCGTGCTCCGCCAGGGCTGGGTTCCCGTCGCGACCGTCCGGTTGCAGGCCACCGCGGCCCAGGACGGCATGCGCGCACCCACCCCGGTGACGGCGTCGGTCCACACCGGCATCGAGGCTCCCGAGCTCGACGGCGTGGCGTGCCTCGACATCAGTCTCGGACGACGGGCCACGGGCGAGCTCGTCTACAGCTACGCGCTGCGCCTCGAGCCCGACGACGTGCGGTTCTTCGAGTCGCCTCCGATCGTCGGACGCGACGACTTCGTCCGCGCCCGGATCGCCGAGGTCGAGAGCGTCATCAAGGACACCCTTTCCAGCCCCTCGGCCCGGCTGAGGAAGCTCCAGAACATCGGTTCCATGCTCTTCGGGCAGTTCTTCCCGGAGGACATGCAGGAGTACCTCTGGACGCACCGAGACCTCGTGCACGACCTCATCGTCTACACCGACGAGCCCTACGTGCCCTGGGAGCTAGTGCACCTCAAGCCGCCTCGCGGCAAGCGCGGCGCGACCCCGCTGTTCCTCGCCCAGGGTGGCCTGGTCCGGTGGCAGATCGGAAGCTTCCCGCCCAAGCAGCTGAAGGTCCGCACCGGCCGGGCGCGCTCGATCTGCCCCGTCTACGCCGACCCGTCGATCAGCAACGACGCGGGAGTTCTCGAGGCCGAGTACCTCAGACAGCGGTTCGGCGCCAGGGCGGTCACCGCCACCCCGAACGGCGTCGAGCGGCTGCTGCGCGGCGGCAACTTCGACCTGCTCCACTTCTCGGGCCACGGGGCCGCTCGCACCGACAACATCGCGGACGCCCAGGTCCTGCTCAGGGGCCGCAGGCGCGGCAACGTCGTCATGAACGAGTTCCTCTCTGCCACTGACGTCTCGGAGAACCTCGACTGGGCCGATCCCTCCGTCGGCGGCCCGCTCGTGGTCCTCAACGCCTGCCAGACGGGACGGGTGGGGGAGCTCTTCACCACCGTCGGCGGCTTTGCCACGGCGTTCCTCAACGCCGGCGCCTCCGCGTTCGTCTCGTGCCTGTGGTCGGTGCACGAGGAGCCCGCCAGGGTCTTCGTCGAGAGCCTCTACGAGGAGCTGCTCAAGGGCACCCCGATCTCCCGCGCGAGCGCCGTCGCCCGGGCTGCCGCCCGCGAGGCCGACGACCCGACCTGGCTGGCGTACGTCGTGTACGCGAGACCCGACGCCGTGCTGGCGACGGGGTGAGACGGCATACGTCCCAGGCGAAGCCAACACCGCACGAGATCGAGAGGAAGGAACTCGCATGGCACAGAAGGCGCTCTGCGTAGGGATCAACGAGTTCGCGTCGCTGCCGCAGACCAGCTGGCTGAACGGCTGTGTCAACGACGCCAAGGACGTGGCGGCCGCGCTGAAGAAGTACGGCTTCACTGCGCGGACCACGACGGTGCTCACCGACGCCGACGCCACCAAGAAGAACGTCATGGCGGCGCTCGACTCGATGGTCGGCACGGCCAAGGCCGGCGACCACCTCGTCTTCACGTTCTCCAGCCACGGGACCCAGGTGCCCAACGAGCCCGGTGGCGACTACGAGCCCGACGGTCTCGACGAGGCCTTCGCCTGCCACGACATCCGGCAGAAGGGCGACCAGTGGGACCGCGACACCGTCGTCGTCGACGACGAGCTGCACGACCTGTTCGGGCGGCTGCCGCAGGGTGTGCTCCTCGAGGTGGTGCTCGACACGTGCCACAGCGGTACCGGCCTCAGGGACCTCGACGAGATCATGCAGGCCCAGCTCCTCGGTCGTAAGCCTCGCTACCTGCCCCCACCGACGCCCACCGGTCTTGCGCAGGCTCGCTCGATCCGCGCCGCGACCGGCCCGCGCACCGTCGACCGCAAGGCCCTCGTCGAGCTCACCAAGAGCCGCTCGACCGCCTCCAAGCCGGTGTTGTTCGCCGCGTGCAAGCCGGACCAGACCGCGTCGGACGCCACCTTCAGCGGGAGGTCGAACGGCGCGTTCACCTACCTGTTCCTCAAGGCCATCAAGGACAGCCCGACCAGCACCCGCAGCGACCTCCTCAAGACCGTGACCGCGGGGCTCAAGGACGGCGACTTCAGCCAGAGGTCGACGCTCGAGGGTCCGGCCAAGGCCAAGAGGGTCGCCTTCGGCCAGCCCTGGTGACGCCGCTCGTGGACCACGCGAGCCGGTGACTGACACCACAGGTGTCCGTACTCACATCCGAGCGCGCTGACTGCACGACGGAGGCGGCGGCATACTCTCTCGCATGTCCCGCCTCCAGCAGACCGACGGCCTCACCGAGGAGCAGACCGAGCTGGTCAAACTCGTCCGCGAGTTCGTCGACGAGCAGATCATCCCCGTCGCCACGGAGCTCGAGCACCGCGACGAGTACCCGCAGGCGATCGTCGACGGCATGAAGGAGATGGGGATCTTCGGGTTGATGATCCCGGAGGAGTACGGCGGGCTCGGTGAGTCGCTGCTGACCTACGCCCTGTGCGTCGAGGAGATCGCGCGCGGCTGGATGAGCGTCAGCGGCATCATCAACACCCACTTCATCGTCGCGTACATGCTGCTGCAGCACGGCACCGAGGAGCAGAAGCAGCGCTACCTGCCGAAGATGGCGACCGGCGAGATCCGCGGCGCGTTCTCGATGAGCGAACCCGGCTGCGGCTCGGACGTCTCCGCCATCAAGACCAAGGCCGTGCGCGACGCCGACTCCGTGGGCTGGACGATCAACGGTCAGAAGATGTGGCTCACCAACGGAGGGTCGGCGAACCTCGTCGCGGTGCTCGTCAAGACCGACACCGGCGCCGAGTCCGTCTACCGCAACATGACGACCTTCCTCGTCGACAAGGAGCCGGGCTTCGGCGAGACCGCGCCCGGCGTCACCGTGCCCGGCAAGATCGACAAGATGGGATACAAGGGCGTCGACACGACCGAGCTGATCTTCGACGGCTACCGCACGTCGGATGCGCAGATCCTCGGCGGTGAGCCGGGCCGCGGCTTCTACCAGATGATGGACGGCGTCGAGGTCGGCCGCGTCAACGTCGCCGCGCGCGGATGCGGCGTGGCGCGACGCGCCTTCGAGCTCGCCATCGCCTACGCCCAGCAGCGAGAGACCTTCGGCAAGAAGATCGTCGACCACCAGGCCGTGCTCTTCCGCCTCGCCGACATGGCGGTCAAGGTCGAGGCGTCGCACGAGATGATGGTCAAGGCCGCCCGCAAGAAGGACTCCGGCGAGCGCAACGACCTCGAGGCCGGGATGGCCAAGTACCTCGCCTCCGAGAACTGCGCCCAGGTCGTCGAGGACTCCTTCCGCATCCACGGCGGTTACGGCTACTCCAAGGAGTACGAGATCGAGCGGCTCTACCGTGAGGCGCCGATGCTGCTCATCGGCGAGGGCACCGCCGACATCCAGCGGATGATCATCGGCCGCCGGCTCGTGGAGGACTACAAGCTGCGGGCGTGACCTCCAGTCCCAGCGTCCTCGCAGGTGCGAGGATGTCCGCATGAGCCTGCAACCAAAGGGTCCGGGGGGCCGAGGGCGCCAGGGTTTCGCGACGCTGTCGCTGGAGTACCCCATGTCGCTGGGGACCTTCGACAAGTACGAAGATGCGCAGAAGGCGGTCGACACTCTGTCCGACAAGCACTTCGCGGTCGAGAACTGCCTCATCGTGGGCACCGACCTCAAGCAGCTCGAGCGGGTCACGGCGCGGCTGTCGTGGGGCCGCGTCGCGCTGGGAGGCCTGCTGTCGGGCATCTGGCTGGGTCTGTTCGTCGGCCTCATCCTGTCGCTGTTCGCCCGGCCGTCGAACCCGTTCAGCATGATCATCGCCGCCGCCGTGTACGGCGCCGTGTTCGGCCTCATCTGGTCGCTCGTCGGCTACGGCTTCACCCGCGGGGTCCGTGACTTCTCGTCGGTGAGCCAGGTCGTCGCGACGAAGTACGAGGTGTTCTGCGAGCACAAGTTCGCCCAGGAGGGTCGCGAGATCCTCACGGCGGCGGGCATCACACCGGGCGGCAACGTCAGCATCGGCATCGCGCCGGTCAGCCCGGAGCCCCCGGTGAGCCGTTCGGACGCGCCGCGCCCGCCGGGCTCGGACATCTGAGCGGGGGTATGCCGCCCGGCTCGGGATGCAACGTTTCGTGACCCTCCCGGGTCGTTCCTGGTGAAGCACGGGCTGCTGGGAGGGAGCGTCATGTCAGGTCCTGGGGTCACGCGACGCTCGGCGACGTCTCGGTGGGTTCCGACTCGCTGGGTTCCGTCTCGCGGGGTCATGGGCCGCGGGGTCATGGGCCGCGGGGTCTTGGGCCGCTGGGTCATGGGCCGCTGGGCCGTCGGCGCCGTCGCGGGCATCGCCGCGATCGCGCTCGCCGGGTGCGGCAGCGCGCAGGCGCCCGGCACCGGGAGCACCACCGCACCGGTCACGAGCGCACCCGTTCGACCGGTCAGCGACCAGCCGACCGCTCCGGACGGCGCACTCGACTGCCCCGCTTCGCTCACCTCGCCCGAGGGCATGACGGTCCCGCAGCAGCCACAGGGCAACGTCGACGGCAACGCCCGCCTGCTGCCCGACCGGGCGGCCACGTCCATGGTCGTCTGCGCCTACCCGGTCATGGACATCGCCGCGACCCAGCCACTCACTCCACCGTTCACGCTGACCCAGCGCACCGTCGCCTCGCCCGAGCAGCGCCGCAACCTGACCGACCTGCTCGCCTGGGCGCCGCGGTGGAACGGCCAGCCTCAGGTGTGCACGATGATGGCCGGCAACGAGACGGCATACCTCGTGGGGTCCCGCTACACCGACGCGATCGTGTGGGTGGCCGCGAAGGACGACCCGAACTCGTGCTCCCACTCCACCAACGGTGACTTCGGGTCGGGGGAGGCGCTCGGCGTGACGATCCACGCGATGTTCGGCGGCGGCAAGCCGGCGCAGACCCCGACGGACCCGTGCTTCGGCTCGTTGACGGGGCGCCTCGGCGACGACCAGAGCCTGGCGCCCGAAGGGGACCCGAACGTCACCGTATGCCGTATCGCCGCCGACAGCACCTACCACGCCACACCTCTCGCCGCCGAGCGGAGCAAGCAAGTGGTGGCCGAGCTGCGCGGGCTCAAGTCCGAGCCGACCGGGCACACGTGCGAGGGCTCGGGAAAGGTGTCCTCGTCGCGGTTCACGCTTCTGCTGAGCTACGACGCCGGGCCGCAGGTGCGGATCCAGGTCGACCCGGAGTGCGCGCCGCAGGTGCTCGGCAACGGTCTTCAGGCGGACGAGGCGTCATCGCTCGTGCGGCTCGTCGAGCAGTGGAGCGCGCCGATCCCGGGCCCCGACCCGAACGGCTCCGTGTCGTCCGGACATGCGGGCACGGTGACCACGGCGACCGTCCCGGCGCAGACGAGGTAGCCGCACGCCCCCTCCCAACGCAACACACCGAGCAACCTGCAAGGTCTGCGGTTATTTCCGTCGGACTTTGCGGTTGCTCGGTGTGTTGCTCGGTGTGTTGCGGTGTCTCGAGGTGTGAGGTGGGGGATCAGGGTGTGGTCGTGGGCGCCCAGATGCCGGCGATCCACTTCTCGACAGCTGCGCTGCTGCGCGGCATCGCGGCCGAGAGGTTCTCGCAGCCGTCGTCGGTGATGAGGATGTCGTCCTCGATGCGCACCCCGGTGCCCCGGAACTCCTCGGGGACGAGCTCGTCGTCCGCCTTGAAGTACAGGCCCGGCTCGACGGTGATGATCATGCCCGGCTTCAGCTCGGCGTCGGAGTACTCCTCGCGCGTGGCCAGAGCACAGTCGTGCACGTCGATGCCGAGGTGGTGGCTCGTGCCGTGCACCATCCAGCGGCGGTGGAACTGGCCGTGCTCAGCGTCGAGTGTGCCTTCCACATCGACGCCCTCGGGCAGCAGGCCCCACTCGTGCAGGTGCTCGGCGATGACCCGGATCGCGGCGGCGTGGACGTCGCTGAACTTGTTGCCCGGCTTGCACGCCGCGATGCCGGCCTCCTGCGCGGCATACACCGCGTCGTAGACCTGGCGCTGGGCGTCGGTGAAGGTGCCGCTCACGGGCAGGGTGCGGGTGATGTCGGCAGTGAACAGCGAGTCGACCTCGACGCCGGCGTCGAGCAGGATCAGGTCGCCGTCCTTGACGTCTCCGGTGTTCTTGATCCAGTGCAGCGTGTTCGCGTGGTCGCCGCTCGCGCAGATGGAGTCATAGCCCACGCCGTTGCCGTGGTGGCGTGCGTGCAGGCCGAAGACGCCCTCGACCCAGCGCTCGCCACGGCCCCGGCGCACGGCCTCGGGCAGGTCGGCGATGACCGCGTCGAACCCGTCGTGGGTGCCTTCGACTGCCGAGCGCATCTGCTCGATCTCCCACTCGTCCTTGACGAAGCGCAGCGTCGACAGGAAGGCGGCCAGCTGCTCGTCCGCCTCGCGCTGCCGGTCGACCCGCTCCTCCGACTCGGTCTGCGACTCCGCGGCCGCGTCGCGCACCCGGTCGACCCGGGCCGCCACGTCGGTGTCGGCGTCGCGAACCACGCGGACGGTCACCGAGCCGGCATCCTTGGCGATCGCGTCGCCGAACTCGTCGATGTGGCGGGCCGTGAGGCCGAGCTCGGACTCGATGTCGGCCAGCGTCGGGCGAGCCCCGACCCAGAACTCGCCGTAGCGGGAGTCGCCGAAGAACTCCTCGGTGTCGCGGTCGGCCAGGGGCCGGAAGTAGAGGACCGGCTCGTGCCCGGCGTCCGCGCCGTCGGCGTCGGGACCGGTCGGCTCCAGCACGAGCACGGCATCGGGCTCGCGGTCGCTGCCGAGGCCCGTGAGATGGGCGAAGGCGCTGTGCGGCCGGAAGACGTAGTCGGTGTCGTTGCTGCGCACCTTGAGCCCGCCCGCCGGCACCACCAGGCGCTCACCGGGGAAGGCGGCGCTCAGGGCGTCGCGTCGTCTGGCTGCGTAGTCGGCGACCTCGGCCCGAGGGGTCACCTCGGTGCTGCGAGGCGCCCACCCGGTCGCGACGAAGGCCCGGAACTCGTCGGTCGTGGGCCGTCGGCGGCTGGGGGAGGTCTGCTGCTTCTCGCTCGTCACCCGGTCATGGTGTCACGAACCAGAGGACCCGCCGAACGGGGCGGGTCCGGCTGCGGCACCCGGCCGCCCCGACCGGGACGGGCGGCATACAGTCGGGGGGTGGCCCGCACCGACCGCCCGAACCGGCCGAGCAGCGCGCGAGCGGCCCTTCCCTCGCTCCGCGCAAGCACCCGGCGGGCCATGCGCCCGAGCGGGCCGCCGACCGACGAGATCCCGATCTGGACCGCTCCCGACGGCGTCGAACGCGACACCGCCCGGGCCGTCATCGACCTCGCCATGCGGGCGGGCGTCGCGATGCTGGCAACCGGCGCCGCGGCTGCGGACGTCACGGCTACGGTGCTGATGCTCACGAGGGCGTACGGCCTCACGTCCGTGCACGTCGATGTCACCTACACCTCAGTCACCGTGTCCTACCACCGTGGCCCGCACGCCGACCCGATCACGGTCATGCGCATCGTGCGGTTCCGCGTGCAGGACTACACCCGGCTCGAGCGGCTCCGCGACCTCATTGTCGAGCTCACCCGCGCGCCGCTCGACGTCGACGAGGCCAGGGTGCGGTTCGACTCGGTCATCACCTCGCCGCATCGCTACCGACGCTGGCTCGTCACGGTGGCGGGCGGAGCGCTCGCAGCGGGTGCCGCCGGACTCGTCGGCGCCGGACCGTTCATCATCCTGCTCAGCTTCCTCACCGCGACGGTCGTCGAGCGCGTGCTCACCTGGCTCAGCTCAGCCGGCGTGGCCGCGTTCTTCGCCCAGTGCGTGGGCGCAGCCATCCCGACGGTCGTGGCGACGCTTGTCGTCGTGGCCCAGTCATGGGGGGTGTCGTTCGTCGGCGCCGTCTCGCCCTCGCTCGTCGTCGCGTCCGGCATCGTGCTGCTGCTGGCGGGTCTGTCCATCGTGGGCGCGGCGGAGGATGCCCTCGAGGGGTACTACGTGACCGCCGGCGCCAGGACCTTCGAGGTCGTCGTGCTCTCGCTCGGCATCGCCGTGGGCATCTCGTTCGTCCTGGCGATCGGACAGCGTCTGGACTACCCGATCGCGATCGCCACCCGGACCCGTCTCAGCGACGACATCCTCGTCCAGGTCGTCTGCGCGGTCATCATCTCGGTGGCGTTCGCGGTGATGTCCTACTCCAGTGGCCGGGCAGTGGCCATGGCCGGAGCAGCGGGAGCGGCCGGCTGGTTGGTTCTCGGCATCAGCGAGCTGGCCGACTTCGGGGCGGTCGCCGCGTCGTCCACGGCGGCGCTCGTCGTCGGTTTCACCGTCCGCCCGATAGCGCGGCGCCTCAACATCTCGGCGCTCGCCGTGACGACCGCGGCCATCGTGCCCCTGCTGCCGGGCCGGATGGCCTACGAAGGCATCTCGCAGATCGTCACCAACCCCGACGGGAACGGCCTCGCCCTCGGCCTGCCGATCCTGCTCCAGGCGTTCGGGATCGGACTGGGCCTGGCCGCAGGGGTCTCGCTGGGCACCTACTTCGCCGGCCTGATCTTCGCCAAGCGTCAGGGCAGCCATCCGCGGCCCGCAGCGGGGGCGACTCTGCCGGCCGACCCCGACCCGCGAACCGTCGCCAGTCGCGCTCCGGTCCTCTCCGACACCGGCGAGATCTCTCAGGTCCGCGCGACCGACGCGTCGGCGTGAGCAAGCACACGGCATACGGACGTGTTCGTATGCCGTGTGCTCGGGCAGGCTGGCACCTGACGTTGACGGTTGGCCGGGTCGCCCGGTCCGGTTGGCAGGAGTGTCGGTCATGCAGTTCGGACGCAGCTACGAGGAGTTCGAGGTCGGTGCGGTGTACAAGCACTGGCCCGGCAAGACGGTGACCGAGTACGACGACCACCTGTTCTGTCTGCTGACCATGAACCACCACCCACTGCACCTCGACACGCACTACGCCGGCGAGACGACACAGTTCGGCCAGAACGTCGTCGTCGGCAACTACGTGTACTCGCTACTGCTCGGGATGTCCGTTCCAGACGTCTCGGGCAAGGCCATCGCGAACCTCGAGATCGAGTCGCTTCGGCACGTCGCGCCGACGTTCCACGGCGACACGATCTATGGCGAGACCCGGGTCCTGGACAAGTGGGAGTCGACGTCGAAGGACGACCGCGGCGTGGTGCACGTCGAGACGGTGGGCTACAAGCAGGACGGCCAGGTGGTCTGCATCTTCAGGCGCAAGGTCATGGTGCCCAAGCAGAGCTACCTCGATGCGCGCGGTGGCGAGCAGCCCGGTCGCCCGACGCCCGTACCTGACAAGAACTGGCCCGGCCCCGAGACCCCCTGACACCGCAACACACCGAGCAGTCGCTAACCCTGACGGTTATTTCCGTCGAACTTCACGACTGCTCGGTGTGTTGCGGGGTATCCACATGGGGGCCGAGTTCAGTTGAGGTTGTCCCCAGGCGATCGTCGATCCGCGCAACGTCGGGCGTATGCCGTCCACCCTCCTGCCATGGACAGGCGAATTGCCGCTCTGGCGGGCGAACAGGCCGGCACGTTCTCGGCAGCAGAAGCGCGGAGGCGCGGCATCGACGGGGGTGTGGTGCGCCGGGCCCTGCGCGAGGGTCAGCTGATCCGGGTTCGCCGGGGCGCGTTCGTGTCCGGGCAGTACTGGGAAGCAGCCGACCCCGACTCGCGCTACCGGCTCAGGGTCATGGCGGTCGCGCGGACTCGCCCTGGTGACACCGTCAGCCATCACTCGGCGTTCGCGGTTCGTCGTCTGCCACTGTGGGGGTACAACGAGCGGCGCATCGACGTCCTGAGCGACGTCGAACAGGCGGTCGGACGCTCTGGACTGTGGATCCACCCGCGAGGGTTGGTCCGGCCGGAGGTCGTCGACGGCATACCGGTGGAGCCGATAGCCCGGTCGGTCGTCCGTGCGGCGTTGACCATGGGCCTCGAGTGCGCAGTGGTGGCCGGTGACGCCGCTCTGCACGCCGGGCTCGTAACCCAGGCGCAGCTGGTCGATGAGGTCGCGCGTCTCACACCGCACGAGGGACGATCGCGCGCCTTCGATGCCGTGCTCCGGATGAACGGCGCGTCCGAGTCAGTAGGTGAGTCACTCACGCGCCTGGTCCTGGACGATCTGGGTCTCACGTATGAGTGTCAGGTGATGGTTCGCGAGCCGAGCGGCGCGGTGGTCGCTCGGGTCGACTTCATGGTCGAGGGTGTCGTCCTCGAGTTCGACGGCCGGGTGAAGTACCAGCGGCCACGCGACCCCGGCGACGGCCAGGCCGCGGACCCAGAGCAGGTGCTGTGGCTGGAGAAGCAGCGCGAGGACCGCATCCGTCGGCTGGGCCATCCGGTCGAGCGCGCGATCTGGGACGACCTCGACCGGCCCGGCCTCCTCGGGGCCCGGATCCGATCCGCACGACCTCGCAACACACCGAGCAGTCGCTAACCCTGACGGTTATTTCCGTCGATTTTGGCGGCTGCTCGGTGTGTTGCAGGGGAGTAGGCGACTTCCGGGTGTGTTGCGGGGAGCCCCTAGTCTTGGGCCGTGACGTCGACGGGAGAGCATGCCGAGCAGGTGATCGACCTGCACACGCACTCGAACGCGTCTGACGGCACCGAGACCCCTACGGAGCTGGTGCAGGCCGCGGCTGCAGCCGGCGTGGACGTCCTCGCGATCACCGACCACGACACCGTGCGGGGCTGGGCCGACGCGGCCGACGCCGCCGCCCGGACGCGCGTCACGCTGGTGCGCGGCATCGAGATCTCGTGCTCGTGGCGCTATGCGTCCATCCACCTGCTCGGCTATCTCACCGACCCCGACGACGACGCGCTGATGTCCGAGCTCGCCAGGGCGCGCGACTCCCGTGCCACCCGGCTGGAGCGGATGGTGGAGCTGATGGCGGCGGACGGCATACCCGTGACGTACGACGAGGTGCTCGCGCAGGTCGCCCCGGGCGCCACCCCCGGCAGACCGCATATCGCGGACGCCCTCGTGGCCAACGGCACGATCGCCCACCGTGACGAGGCCTTCCGCGACTGGCTCACCAACGACTCGCGCTACTACGTGACGCACTACTCGCCGGACCCCGTGCGCGCGGTGGAGCTCGTGCGCGCGGCCGGGGGCGTGCCGGTCATCGCGCACCCGTTCACCCGCACGCGCGGGGCCGGCGTCACCGACGACCTCGTCGAGCGGATGTCTGCCGCAGGCCTCTTCGGCCTCGAGGCGTACCACCGCGACCACGGACCGGCGGAGGTCGAGCGCGCCCAGCGGCTGGCGCGGCGACTCGGTCTCGCGCTGACCGGTTCGAGTGACTACCACGGCGAGGGCAAGGTCAACCGTCTCGCCGAGAACACCACTGCCCCAAGCGTTTTCGAGGAGATCGAGGCGGTTTCCAGCGGAGTGACCGAGGTGCTCCGCCCGTGACCTGGTTCGACAGCACGATCTTCCTCAGCACCTTCATCACGCTCATCGTCATCCTCGACCCGCCCGGCGCGGTGCCGATCTTCCTCGCGCTCACCGCGTCGCTCACGCGCGTCCAGCGCAACGTGGCGGCCCGGCGGGCGTCGCTGGTCGCGGTGCTCGTCATCGCGATGTTCGCGTTCTTCGGACGCCGGATCCTCGACTACCTCCACATCTCGATCGCCGCCCTGCAGGGTGCGGGCGGCCTGCTGCTGCTTCTCGTCGCGCTGCAGCTGCTCACCGGCAGGGAGTCCGATGCCGTGGCCGACGCCGGCGTGAACGTCGCTCTCGTCCCGCTCGGCACTCCGCTGCTCGCCGGGCCGGGCGCGATCGTGGCCACGATGCTGGCCGTCCAGCGCGCCCAGGACGGCGGGCAGTATGTCGCCGTCGCAGCCGCTCTCGTCGCGGCGATGTTGTGTGTCTACCTCGTCCTGCGGTTCGCCGGCCAGGTGCGCCGGCTGCTGCGCGAGAGCGGCACCATGCTGCTCACACGGATCGCGGGCCTGCTGCTGTCGGCCATCGCCGTGCAGATGATCGCGAACTCTGTGCGCGCGTTCGTCACCGGCGAGGGCTGACCGTATGCCGCGTGGCCGGCCGGGCGCGACGCGCTGGGGACGGCTCCCCGACGTTGTCGCAGCGTCCACCTAAGGTTGTCGGGTGACGATCGGACAGCCCGTGCAGACGAGCTTCGCCGGCATGCCCACGCCGCTCTACTCCGGGTCTCCGTCGCGCCTGCTCGCGTGGCTCGACTGCCCCCGTCGCTACCGCATGCAGTATCTCGACCGCCCGCGGCCCGAGGCGCGTCCGCAGCGGGCCCACACCTCCGTCGGCATCGCGACCCACAACGTGCTGCGCGACTTCTGGGACCTTCCCGTCGGCTCGCGCACGCCGGCCGGCGTCGCGGAGCTGGTGCGCACGTCGTGGATCGACGTCGGCTTCCGCAACCCCGAGGAGTCGGCGGCCTGGCGGCTGCGGGTGCGCGACGCCGTGACCGAGTACCTCCGGCGCACCGACCGCGAGCGCCAGCCCGTGGGGCTCGAGCGCAGCGTGTCGCTCAAGACCGACGAGATCGCGATCACCGGACGGGTCGACCGGCTCGACGACCGCGCCGGCGAGCTGGTCGTCGTCGACTACAAGACGGGTCGCCAGGTGCCCAGCGCCGACGACGCCCGCACGTCTCTGCCGCTCGCGCTGTATGCCGTGGCGGCGGGTCGGATGTTCCGCCGCCCCTGTCACCGGGTGGAGCTGCACCACGTGCCGACCGGCACGGTGGCTGCGCACGTCCACACCGACGAGTCGCTCGGTCGCAAGGTCGCCGAGGCCGAGTCCATCGCGACCGACCTGCGTCGGGCCGATGCCGACTTCGACGCCGTGGGCGTCGAGTCACCGCGCTTCCCGCCACGTCCGTCGACGCTGTGCACCTGGTGCGACTTCCGGGCCCATTGTCCCGAGGGGCAGCAGCAGGGTCCGGAGCAGTCCGACTGGGCGGGCCTCGAGCCCTCGAGCTACCCCTCGCCCGAGCCGACCGCCAGCCAGCAGGAGTGACATGCCCGCACGACCCGACCTGAGGCAGGCCTTCCTCGCCGCGACCGACCACGTCATCGCGATCGTCACCCTCGACGAGGTCGCCGCGGCCTGGGACGAGCCCAGCGCCCTGGCCGACTGGCGCGTGGGCGGCCTGGTCGCGCACCTGGCCAGCCAGCCCGTCACGGCCGCGAGCCTGCTCGACTCGACCCCGGCGAGCGACCCGATCCCGCTCGAAGAGCACTATGCGCGTGCCGCCTGGGTCACCGCGAGCCTCGACGACGAGATCAACGTCGCGATCCGCGAGGGCAGCGACGAGAAGGCGGAGGCCGGCCGGGAGGAGGTGCTTGCGGCGGTCGTCGGCGCGCGGAAGGCGCTGCCCGAGCTGCTCGCCACGGCACCGGACGACCGAGCGGTGCTCATCCCGTGGCAGGGCTGGTCGCTGGCTCTCGACGACTTCCTGGTCGGGCGGATGATGGAGATCGTCGTCCATGGCGAGGACGTGGCCGCCAGCCTGGGCGTGCCGGCACCGACGCTGCCGGCCGCGGTGCTCGACCCGGTTCTCGGGCTGCTCGCTCACCTTGCCGTCAGGCGCCACGGGCAGGCTGCTGTGGTGTCCGCGCTCACCCGCACGGAGCGGGCCCCTGCGACGATCTCGGCTTTCTGATCGCCCGACCTGACAGACTGGCCGACATGGCGAACCGCACGCCTCTCGGCGACCAGCCTGCCAGTCAACCCTCCACGACAGTCGGCACCGCCCCTTCACCCGCGACGGCCATCGCTTTCGCGAACCAGAAGGGTGGCGTCGCCAAGACCACCTCCGTCGCGAGCATCGGAGCCGCACTGGCCGAGCGTGACCTGCGGGTCCTGCTCATCGACCTCGACCCCCAGGCGTGCCTGACCTTCTCCCTCGGGGTCGACCCGGACACGGTCGAGGTCTCGGTCCACGACGTCCTGACCGGCGGCACCGACCTGGCCGCAGCCGTGCTCCAGTGCGACGAGGGCATCGACCTGGTCCCCTCGACGATCGACCTCGCCAGTGCCGAGGCCACCCTCCTTTCCAGACCCGGCCGTGAGTTCGTCCTGCGGACGGCGCTGGAAGCCAGCCGGGCGGCATACGACGTCGTGCTTCTCGACTGCTCGCCGAGCCTCGGAGTGCTCACGCTCAACGCGCTCACCGCGGCCGATGCGCTCATCGTGCCGATGCCGTGCGAGATGCTCAGCCACCGTGGCGTCGGGCAGCTGCTCGACACCGTGGCGGACGTGCAGAAGATCCTCAACAAGGACCTCGAGGTCTGGGGCATCCTGCCGACGCTCTACGACGGGCGCAGCAACCACGCGCGCGAGGTGCTGGCCGATGTCGGCCAGCGCTACGACCTGCCCGTGCTCGAGCCGCCGATCCCGAAGACGGTGCGGTTCGCCGAAGCGCCCGCGGTCGGGCGCTCCATTCTCACGACCGCGCGCAGCTCGAAGGGCGCGCAGGCATACCGCGACATCGCCGCCGGCCTGGCCGCCCGGCTCTGAGGCTCAGCCGGACGGGGCTGGATCGCCGCTGTCGAGCGCGGGCAGCCCGTCGATCGACGTGGCGTTCTTCTCCGAGCGGTAGCGGGCCAGGCCCTCGGGGCCACGGTTCTGCGACCACGAGGTCAGCAGGTCGCGGTCGCCGTCGTACGTCATCAGCGGCACGGCATACCCGCAGGAGTCGGAGACCCGATCGACGGCCACCACGACCACCCCGCGGGTGCCGGGGAACTCCTCGAACCGCTTTGCCCACGAAGCGAACTCGTCGTCGTCTGGGGTCAGGTAGCGCCCACGGCCATGCAGCCGCACGATGTTCGGAGGACCGTCGAACGCGCAGAACATCAGCGTGATCCGGCCGTTCTCGCGCAGGTGGGCCACGGTCTCGGAGCCGCTCCCGGTCAGGTCGAGGTAGACCACGGTGTGCTCGTCGACGACCCGGAACGTGTCCAGCCCCTTCGGCGAGACATTGACGTGTCCCTCGGCGTCGAGCGGCGCAGTGGCCACGAAGAAGAGGTGCTGGCTCTCGATGAACGTGCGCAGGCGCCCGTCGATCGACTCGTGGAGCTTCATGGCTGCCTCTCCCTTCGTCGCCCCGGGTCGGGCGTCGCCACCCAGACTAGGAAGCGCGCGCGGTCGACACGCGGCGCGGCCGAACCGTGGACGGACGCGCGCTGCGACCCAAAGCCCCGAGGCGAGGTCGTCACTCGACCGTGACCGACTTCGCGAGGTTGCGCGGCTTGTCGATGTCGAGCCCCAGAGCCTGCGCGGCGTGGAACGCCAGCAGCTGCATCGGGATCATCAGGAGGATGGGGTCGAGCTCGACCTCGTTGCGAGGCACGTCGATCCGTCGCGCGCTGACGGCGCCGAGGTCCACCCCGGGATGCGTCACCGCCACGACGCGCCCACCCCGGGCCAGCACCTGCTCGGCCGCGGCGATGTTGCGGTCGGTCAGCTCGTCGTCGGGGATCACGGCCACCGTCGGGCGGGCGGGCTCGATGAGCGCGAGCGGTCCGTGCTTGAGCTCGCTGGTCTGATATGCCTCCGCATGCCGGTACGAGATCTCCTTGAGCTTCTGGGCCCCCTCCCGAGCGACCGGGAAGCCGCGGACGCGACCGATGAAGAACAGGCTGTCGGCCTGGGCCAGCTCGTGCGCGATCTCGGTGATGCCTCGCTCGCCCTCGAGCACGGTGGCGATGTCCGCCGGCAGGCGCTCCAGTCCGGCAAGGATGCGCTTGCCGTCCTCCACGGAGAGGTCGCGGACGCGCCCGAGCAGCAGAGCGAGCAGGGCGAAACCGACACCCATGTGGGTCAGGGCCTTGGTCGAGGCGACGGCGACCTCGGGACCCGCGTGCAGATAGATTCCGCCGTCGCACTCCCGGGCGATCGTCGAGCCGACCACGTTGACCAGGCCCACGACCTGACCACCCTTGCGCTTGATCTCGCGGACGGCGAAAGCGGTGTCGGCCGTCTCCCCGGACTGGCTGACCGCGACGTAGAGGGTGTCGGGCTCGATGATCGGGTTGCGGTAGCGGAACTCAGAAGCGGCCTCCGCGTGTGCCGGGATCCGGGCCAGCTCCTCGATCATCAGCGCGCCCAGCTCGCCCACGTAGAACGCGGAGCCGCACCCGAGGATCTTCACCCGGCGGAAGGCGCGCAGCTCGCGCGGGCTGAGGTTGAGGCCGTCGAGCCGGGCGGTGCCGAACCGCAGGTCGAGGCGTCCGCGAAGCATGCGCGAGACCGTCTCGGGCTGCTCGGCGATCTCCTTGGCCATGAAGTGGCTGTGCTCGCCGAGCTCGGCGGCCTCGTCGGCACTGTCGATCGTGGTCGGCGTGCGCCCGGTGTCGTGGGTGTCGCGGGTGAAGGTGCGGTAGCCGCGCGCGCTGACGACCGCCAGCTCGCCGTCGTCGAGATGGATCACCGACGAGGTATGCCGCACCAGGGCCGACACGTCGGAGGCGACGAACATCTCCTTGTCGCCCACCCCGATGATGAGCGGCGACCCGTTGCGGGCCACGACGATGCGGTCCGGAGCATCGGCATCGATGACCGCGACGGCATAGGTCCCGACGACATGCTCGAGCGCCTCGAGCACGCGCTCCTCGAGCGTCGCCTCGGCCGAGCGCGCGACCAGGTGCGCGACGACCTCGGTGTCCGTGTCTGATGCGAAGGTCACACCCTCGCCGAAGAGCCGCGAGCGCAGCTGGGCCGCGTTGTCGATGATCCCGTTGTGCACCACGGCGATGCGGCCGTCGGCGCTGGTGTGCGGGTGGGCGTTCGGCTCGGTCGCCGGTCCGTGGGTCGCCCATCGGGTGTGTCCGATGCCTACCTGGCCGGCGAGCCGCTTGGGCAGGGCCGCCTCGAGCTCGCGCACCCGCCCGACGCGCCGCACCACGGTCGCGCCTGCTGTCTGCGCAGACGACCCGAGCACGCCGATCCCGGCCGAGTCATACCCGCGGTACTCGAGGCGGGTGAGCCCCTCGATAAGGATGGGTGCGGCGGGCTGCTGCCCGACGTAGCCGACGATGCCACACATGTGCGGTCTCCTTCTCAGCCGTAGATCATGCGGCGCAGCTGCCGCTCCGTGAGCGGGGGAGCCGCGACGAGGCGGTCCGCGAGCTCGTCCTGGATGATCCGGAAGGCGGCGGCGTTGCGCGTGCCGTGCAGCTGCAGGTGTGCATGGCGCCGCTGGACGTAGTCCTCGAGCGGCTCGCGGTAGTGCGCGAGCACGTCGCCGATGACGCGGGCGGCCTCAGCCGGGGTCAGCCCGGCCGAGTCGGCGACGCGTGCGACGAGTTCTGGATCAGGCACGGGCTCGACTGTGCCAAACAGCGGCCCCAAAGCCAAGAATCTGCCCGACTTCGGGCAGATTCTTTGGGTTGGTGCCAGGATCGGCCGGCGGATCAGTCTGCGAGTCGTGCTGGGTGAGCGACCACAGACGCAGGGTGACCTGCCGCGTGATGCCCGGCCGGGTCAGTCGGTGCTGGCGACAGAGCTCTCGCGTCCGGCGCCGCCCCGGCGGCGACGTCGGCGCGCCGGCTTGGCACTGTCCTCGGCGCCCGTCGAACCGCCCGTCGAGCCGCCCGCCGAACCGCCCGCCGAACCGGCGGGCGCGTCGGCACCTGAGTCGGTGCCTGCAGCCGCGGCAGCCGCACCCGCGCCGCGGGTACGCCGACGGTTGCGGCTGCGCCGGGGCCGGGTCTCGCCGTCGTCACCGTCGCGCGCCCCGGAGTCGCGGCCGTCGCGACCTGCACCACCGGTGCGCGAGCGTCCACCGCGACCAGATCCGCTCTGACTCGCCCCACCACGCCCGTGCCGCTTGCCGGTCTCGCCGAGGTCCTCGACCTCCTCGGCTTCGAGCCCGGCCCGCGTCTGCTCGGACTTGCGCAGGAAGCCCTTGGCATCGGTCGGGATGTCGAGGTCGGTGAACAGGTGCTCGGAGCTGGAGTACGTCTCCTGGGGCTCGGGGATGCCGAGGTCGAGCGCCTTGTTGATGAGCGTCCAGCGGTGCAGGTCGTCCCAGTCGACGAACGTGACGGCGACACCGGTGTTGCCGGCGCGGCCGGTGCGGCCGATCCGGTGCACGTAGGTCTTCTCGTCCTCAGGGCACTGGAAGTTGACGACATGCGTGACGTTCTCGACGTCGATGCCGCGGGCCGCGACGTCAGTGGCCACCAGCACGTCGACCTTGCCGTTGCGGAACGCGCGCAGCGCCTGCTCGCGAGCACCCTGGCCGAGGTCACCGTGGATGGCGGCCGCGGCGAAGCCCCGGTCGACCAGCTCTTCGGCCACCTTCGCGGCGGTCCGCTTGGTGCGGCTGAAGACGATGGTCAGCCCGCGGCCCTCTGCCTGCAGCATCCGCGAGAGCATCTCGACCTTGTCGAGGGCGTGCGCGCGGTAGACGAACTGCTCGATGGCCTTGACCGTGTGGGCGTTCTCCGTGTCGTCACCCATCGCGCGGATGTGCGTCGGCTGGGTCATGTAGCGGCGCGCGAGCGCGACGATGGCACCCGGCATCGTGGCCGAGAAGAGCATCGTCTGACGCGAGCCCGGGGTGAGCGCCATGAGCGTCTCGACGTCGGGCAGGAAGCCGAGGTCGAGCATCTCGTCGGCTTCGTCGAGCACGACGGTTCGGGCCTGCGACAGGTCAAGGTGTCCCTGCTTGGACAGGTCGATGAGCCGTCCAGGGGTGCCGACGACGACCTCGACGCCGTCCCTGAGCGCCTCGATCTGGGGCTCGTAGGCCCGGCCGCCGTAGACCGTGAGCACGCGGATACCGCGGCGTTTTCCGGCCCGCTCGAGGTCGCCGGCCACCTGCACGGCAAGCTCACGGGTGGGGGCGACGGCGAGCGCCTGCGGCTTGCCGGGGCGGGCCAGGCCGGCATACCCCTCGTCGCCGGGGGCGACGATCCGGTTGAGCATCGGGACGCCGAAGCCGAGCGTCTTGCCGGTGCCGGTCTTGGCCTGGCCGATGATGTCGTGGCCGGAGAGCGCCACCGGCAGGGTCATCGCCTGGATCGGGAAAGGGGTTGTGATGCCAGCGTCGGCAAGCGCGGCGACGATGTCGGGGTGGACGTCGAAGTCGGCGAAGCTGACCTCGGGGGTCGGGGCCTCAGCAGTGGTCTGCGAGGTCTCTGCAGGCTCGGTCATGTGTGTCTCTCGATCGGCACGAGCACCCCGTGCAGCACGGGAGCTCAGTGGCGCGTGGCGGGCCGATCGGAGAGTGTCTGGCGGTGGACGGCCTCGCTCGAGCGAGGACTCCGCCGGTGCACGCGGGAGTCCGCTAGCACCATCTGGTGTGAGCCACGGGGCCGACCGGGCACCGAGTTGTCCGGCACAGTCTACCGGCAACGCGGGATGCGCCCGAATCCGTTCACTAGGGTGGGCGCCATGACAGACGGGCCCAGCGACGCCGCCCCCTCCATGTCCGACGCCGACCCGGCATACTCCGACGCCGACCCGGCATACCGTGCGGCGGTGACAGAGCTCCTCGGGGTGCTCGCCTACGGCGAGCTGCGGGCCTTCTCGCAGCTGGCGAAGGACGCCGAGCTGGCTCCGTCGCTGCACCACAAGTCGCAGATCGCCACCCTGGCCGCGCACGAGCTGCGCAACTATGCCGTCCTCACCGAGCGCCTCAGCGCACTGGGCGTCGAGCCGGAGGATGCCATGGGGCCGTTCGTCGCGGCCGTCGACCAGTTCCACGAACGCACCGCCCCGTCCGACTGGCTCGAGGGCCTGGTCAAGGCCTACGTCGGGGAAGGCATCGCGCAGGACTTCTATCGCGAGATCGCCAACTACGTCGACGCGGACACCCGCGCCCTCGTGCTCGGCGTGCTCGAGGACACCGGGCAGGCCGACTTCGCCGTCACGGCCGTGCGCGAAGCCATCGCATCCGACCAGCGAGTCGCTGGACGCCTCGCGCTCTGGGGTCGCCGCCTCGTGGGCGAGGCGATCACCCAGGCGCAGCGCGTCGGCGTCGAACGCGACGCCCTTGCCAGCATCCTCGTCGGCGCCCCGGGCCGCGCCGGGGCGGACCTCGCAGAGCTCGGCCGGATGTTCGCGCGGCTCACCGACGAGCACACCCGCCGGATGGAGCGCCTCGGCCTGTCGGCGTGAGCAGCCTCAGGTGGTGGTCTTGTTTCCCCTGACCATGCCGTAACCGAGGATGAGAAGTGCCGCCACGGCGACACCGATGATGAACGAGATCCAGTCGATGCCCGGGGTGTCGCTGCGCCCTGAGATGACCTTGTAGAGCCAGGCGCCGATCACCGAGCCGACGGCGCCGAGGATGACCGTCATCAGCACGCCGATGTGCTGTTTTCCGGGGAGCACAAAACGCGCGAGAGGTCCGACGATGGCCCCTGCGACGAGGGCCATCAGGATGGTTCCGACCATGTCTACGTTTCCTCCTTCGAGCCCGCGCCGCGGGCGCCTGCGGACCGGGCCGTCCCAGCCCGCTCCTACTCAACCACGTCACCCACCGGCTGGGCGGCCGGCCGCGTGAACCTCCGGGGCGCAGGTCGACGCGGTGTTGTCCGTGAAGACGGCGAAAGGGCCCGACCATGTCGGTCGAGCCCTTTCGGAGCTGCCTTCCCTGCACCGTGCGGACCTGCCGTCCGGCGCCGGAAGATCAGCTCACACGGACTTCTTCGAGATCCGGCCGTAGACCGAGATGCCGACCGCGGCCAGAATGGCCCCGACGATCCAGTACCACCAGCGCACACCGCCGTTGGCGTTCTCGTAGCCGAAGATCGCTCCGAGGATGAAGGTCGCCAGCAGTGATGCGACGATCCCGATGACGATGGTCATGAGGATCGAGATGTTCTGCTTGCCAGGCAGGATAAGTCTGCCCAGTGCGCCGATGATGAGTCCGGCGACAATGGCCCCGATGATTGCGCCAAGCATGTCACAGCCTTTCTGACCGTCGGAGCGGTCTTTCTGACCCGTGCCCATGCACGGATACCAGTTGCAACACCGTCAATCTCTCACCACGACGGGTCGTGTGGGGAGATCCTGGCGCTGCCTTCGTACCCGTTCGGCACCACGCTTGGCCAGCAGGCACGCCGCGCGGACGTATGCCGGACCCGAACTTCCACGTGCATGCGCAGTGGGCGTTCAGTGGCCCGCTCAGAGGCCCCCTCAGTGGTCCGCTCAGTGGTGCGGTCTGCGCCGCGCTCAGTGAGCGCCGAAGCCGACGCCTGCCTTCTTCTCTGCGCCGGTGGTCACGTAGCCGAGCGACGCGGTCGGGATGATGATGCGCCCGCCCTTGTCGTCCGTCAGCTCCAGGACGTCGGCCTCGTGTGCGGCCTTGACGGCGGCGACGAGCTCGTCGGCGCTCAGGGTCGTCTCGAAGGTGATCTCGCGTGCCACGTGCTGCACGCCGATACGGACCTCCACGTCTACCTGCTTTCTCAGTCGGAGTGGACGCGCAACCGGCGTCCCGTCGTCACCTTAACCAGCAGTCGTACCGACGGATTCCCGGGCCTTGGGGTAGGCGCCGAACCCGCGTCGGATGAGCGAGCTGGTGACGCGGACCGCGGTCTCCTTGGACAGCGTCGCCTCATGGGTGAGCCAGTGGCGTGCCGCCGTCTGGGCGAGGCCGACGAGAGCGACGCCGACGAGCACTGCCTCCTCCTGGGTCATCGACGTCTCGCTGCGGATGATCTCGGCCATCGCCTCCGCGCAGGTCAGGTCGATCTGGTCGAGACGTCGCCGGACCTCGGGCTCGTTGGCCAGGTCGGACTCGAAGATCAGCCGGAACGCGGCGCCCTCCTGGCCGACGAAGTCGAAGTAGGCGCGCGTCATCGTGTTGATCCGCGCCTTGTTGTCGGACAGGGCGAGCGCGTCCCGGACGAGCTGCTCCAGCTCGCCCGTGTGCTGGTCGATGAGGGCGAGGTAGAGCTCGAGCTTGCCGGGGAAGTGCTGGTAGAGCACCGGCTTGGAGACCCCTGCCCGTGCGGCGATGTCGTCCATGGCGGCTGCGTGGTAACCGTTCTCGACGAACACGCCGAGGGCGGCGTCGAGCAGCTGGGCGCGGCGCTCCGAGCGCGGCAGCCGCTGGCCACGGCCGGGGGAGATCTCTTCTGGCATCCGAATCCTCTGGGCGAATCGCGTTGTGCTTCGTGGTGCGGTGCGGCTCGGTGGAGGGCCACAGCGTGTCTACATCGGGGCGCCCACCGCAGCGAACGTCGATGCCATTCTCACCATACCGAGCAGTACGGTGAGGGCATGTCGACGGATCCGCTGGTCAAGACGGGTCGACCCCTCTCCAACGCCGAGACGACGCGCTATGCCCGGCATGTGCTGCTGCCCGATGTCGGACGCGACGGCCAGGAGCGGCTGGCGGCCGCAAAGGTGCTCGTCGTCGGTGCCGGGGGCCTCGGTTCGCCCGCTCTGCTCTACCTCGCCGCGGCCGGCATCGGCACCATCGGCGTGGTCGATGCGGACGTCGTCGACCTGACCAACCTGCACCGGCAGGTCATCCACTCCGACGCCGACATCGGCCGCCCGAAGACCGTCTCCGCCGAGGCGGCGGTCCACCGCGTCAACCCGCACGTGTCGGTCGTGCGGCACGACCTCGCTCTCGACTCGTCGAACGCGCTGGACGTCATCGCCGGCTACGACGTCGTCGTCGACGGCACCGACAACTTCCCCACGCGCTACCTCGTCAACGACGCCTGCGTCATGCTCGGCAAGCCGCACGTGTGGGGCTCGATCCTGCGGTTCGACGGTCAGGTGTCCGTGTGGTGGGCGGGGCATGGCCCGTGCTACCGCTGCGTGTTCCCCGACCCGCCACCGCCGGGATCGGTCCCCAGCTGCGCCGAGGGCGGCGTGCTCGGTGTGCTGTGCGCGGCGATCGGCTCGGTCCAGTCGACCGAGGCGATCAAGCTCATCCTCGGCATCGGCGAGCCGCTGACGGGCCGGCTGCTCATCCACGACGCCCTGCGCCAGACCTGGGACACCCTCACCGTCCGGGCCGACCCCGACTGTCCCGTCTGCGGCGAGCAGCCGACGGTGACCGAGCTCATCGACTACGTCGAGTTCTGCGGCGTGCCCGGGGCGGCCGCGCACGACGAGGCGGCGCTGCCCACGGTGACCGTGCATCAGATGGTCGAGGAGCTGGGTGCGGCGCACCCGCCGCTGCTCGTCGACGTCCGCGGGGACGAGGAGCGGGCGATCGCGAGCATCCCCGGGGCCGTGGCGATCCACCTCGACCGCTTCCGGTCCGGCGACGCCTTCACCGAGCTCCCCGGCGATCGCCGGGTTCTGATCCACTGCAAGGTGGGCGCACGTTCGGCCGAGGCGACGCGTCTCGCGCTTCGCGCGGGGTTCACCGACGTGGCCAACGTCGAGGGCGGCATACTCGCGTACGTCCGGGAGATCGACCCGAGCCAGCCCGAGTACTGAGGGGGAGCCCAGCGCCATGGAGGAGTACGCGCAGCGGGTCCTCGAGGTGGTCGCGCGCATCCCGTCGGGGCGGGTCGTCGCCTATGGAGACATCGCGCGGTCGCTCGGGGAGGGCGGGGCGCGCAACGTCGGCACGGTGATGAGCCGGTACGGCGCCGACGTGCCGTGGTGGCGTGTGATCCGCGCGGACGGTCGCCCACCACAGGGTCACGAGTCGGTCGCGATAGAGCACTGGCGCGCCGAGGGCACGCCGATGGTCCGGGGGCTCGTCGACGGCGCGCGTGCTGACATGAGGTCGGCGCGCTGGGCGATCCCGGCCACGGCGAGCGATGTCGCCGGCACGCGCGGCGGGCTGCACCACATCGAGATCTGGGTCGAGGACATCGGCGCGGCCGCGAGCGAGTGGGGCTGGCTCCTCGGGCGGCTCGGGTACCAGCTCGGCGACGACTGGGGCCACGGGCAGGCGTGGGAGCTCGGCTCGCTGTACGTCGTCATCGAGGCTGGTCCGGACGTGCTTCCCGGTCGCCACGAGCGCAAGCGCGCCGGCCTGAACCACCTTGCCTTCCATGGTGGTTCGCGCGCTGAGGTTGAGGCGGTCGCTGCCGACTGCGAGGCCGGCGGCTGGACGCTGATGTTCGCCGACAAGCACCCGTATGCCGGAGGCCCGGGTCACTATGCCGCATACCTCGAGAGCGGCGAGGGGTTCGAGGTCGAGCTCGTTGCCAAGTAGCGAGCGCCAGCGAGCCATGTGATGGTCCGGCGCGCGTCGCGCGTGGACTGACGAGCGATGCGAGCGCCAGCGAGCGAGCCGAGGAGGGAAGGCGCGACGTCAAGGCGCGCCGGGCACGCGAGCGGAGCGAGCCATGTGATGGTCCGGCGCGCGTCGCGCGTGGACTGACGAGCGATGCGAGCGCCAGCGAGCGAGCCGAGGTGGGAAGGCGCGACGTCAAGGCGCGCCGGGCGCGCGAGCGGAGCGAGCCATGTGATGGTCCGGCGCGCGTCGCGCGTGGACTGACGAGCGATGCGAGCGCCAGCGAGCGAGCCGAGGAGGGAAGGCGCGACGTCAAGGCGCGCCGGGCGCGCGAGCGGAGCGAGCCATGTGATGGCGCGCCGGGCGCGCGAGCGCCAGCGAGCCATGTGATTGTCGGTCCGGCGTGATGGAATCGCTGGGTGGTCATCCTCCGTCGCGCTCCCGCCCTCGTGCCGGAGGCGGTGCGTCTGGGGGAGCGGCAGCAGGCGGCGGTCGACTCTACTGCGCGGGTGCTGCGGGTGCTCGGCGGTCCGGGCACCGGCAAGTCGACGGTCGCCGTCGAAGTCGTCGTCGACGCCGTCCGGCGCCAGGGCCTCCGGGCCGACGCGTGCCTCCTGCTCACGTCGAGCCGAAGTGCCGCAGCGGGCCTGCGGCAGAGCGTGACGGCGCGTCTGGACGGCACGTCGACCGAGTCACTGGCCCGCACCTGGCAGGCGTTCGGCTTCGGTGTGCTGCGGGCCGAGGCTGCGTTGCGTGGCGACCCTGCACCTCGCCTGCTCAACGGGCCGGAGCAGGACGTCATCCTGCGCGACCTGCTCGCCGGCCACGCGGCCGGTGACGTGCCCGGCCCCGACTGGCCTGAGTCGCTGCAGGAGGCGCTCGACCGCCGCGGCTTCCGCAACGAGCTGCGTGACCTGCTCATGCGCACCGTCGAGCGGGGGCTGGGGCCCGGCGACCTGGCACGGCTCGGCGACGAGCACGGGCGTCCGGAGTGGGTCGCGGCTGCGCAGGTGCTGCGGGAGTACGACCAGGTGACCTCCTTCAGCAGGCACGGGTCGTACGACCCGGCCTGGGTGCTCACGGCCGCGGCCGAGCTGCTCGAGGACGACCCGTCGGCGCTCGCGCGTCTGCACGACCGCATCGCCCTGGTCGTCGTCGACGAGGCCCAGGAGCTGACCTCGGCGGCCGCGCGCCTGCTGCGCGTCGTCGTCCGCGGGGGCCCGAGGGTGGTGCTCCTCGGTGACCCGGACGTCGCGGTCCAGACCTTCCGCGGCGCCGATCCGCGGTTCCTTGCGGACGGCTGGGAGTCGCTGGCGACACCTCGCCCCGCACGTCTGGGCGCCGGGCTGCCGATGCCTGTCGACTCCGCAGCCGAGACCCGCACGGTCGTGCTCGACGAGACGTACCGGCTGCCGCCCGCGCTCGCCGGTGTCGCCGACCGGGTGTCGCGACGGATCGGTGCGTTGGGTGGCGGCGAGCAGCGACGCATGGCCAGCGCGGTGCAGCGTGCCGGAGCGACAGGCGTGGTCCAGGTGGCTCTCCTGCGCTCTGTAGCCCAGGAGAGCACTCATATCGCATCCCTGCTGCGGCGCGCACATCTGGTCGAGGGCGTGCCCTGGACCGACATGGCCGTGATCGTCCGCGGGAGCGGGCGTGCAGACACGATGCGTCGTCAGCTCGGCCAGGCAGGCGTGCCGGTCGAGGCGGGCACCGCCGAGATGCCCGTCCGCGACGAGAGCGCGGTCCGGCCGCTGCTCGCCCTCCTCGGCGAGAGCGTGGCCGTCGCGCGAGCGGAGCACTCGAGGGTGCCGTATGCCGTCGACCCCGTCCGCGCGGCCGACCTCCTGCTCTCGCCGATCGGCGGCTGCGACACGGTCGGGCTTCGCAGGCTACGCCGGGTGCTGCGCCAGGAGGAGCTGGCCGACGGAGGCGGGCGGTCCAGCGACGAGCTGCTCGCCGACCTGCTACGTCACCCGCTGCGCGCTCGTGCGCTCGGGTCCACGGCGCGGGCTGCGTGGCGAGTGGGCGAGGCGCTGGCTGCCGGGATCGCCGCGGCCCGCCTCACCGGCGAGGGGCGCTGGGCGCAGGGTGTCACGGCCGAGTCCGTCCTCTGGGCGGTCTGGGAGGGCGCCGGTGTCGCGGAGTCGTGGCGTCGCCTCGCCCTCGCCGGAGGTCCGGCCGGCGAGCGCGCCGACCGCGACCTCGACGCCGTGCTGGCCCTGTTCGACGCCGCTGCGTCGTACGTCGACCGTCTCCCCACGGCCGGCCCCGACAAGTTCCTCGACCACATCCTCGGGCAGGACGTCCCGGGCGACACGCTCCTCGTCGGGGGCCAGGGCGGCGGTCGCGTCGCGCTGCTGACCCCGCAGAGCGCGGCAGGTCGGCAGTGGCGCATCGTCGTCGTCGCCGGCGTCCAGGAGGGCGCCTGGCCTGACTTGCGGCTGCGCGGCTCGATCCTCGGGTCGGAGGACCTCGTGGACGTGCTGGAGCAGCGGCCCCTCGGCTTCCGCGCCGCCCAGGCCGCGGTCCGCTACGACGAGACGCGACTCTTCCACGTGGCGGTGACCCGCTCCACCGAGCGGCTGCTCGTCACAGCGGTGGGCAACGAGGACGAGCAGCCCTCGGTCTACCTCGACCTCGTCGACCCTCCCGACGGGCCGCGGATGGCTGACGAGGTCCGCCCGCACACCGAGATCGCGCGCACCATGACCCTGCCCGGGCTGGTCGGAGAGCTGCGGCGGGAGGTGGTCAGCCTCGATCCCGGGGTGGCCGAGCCGGCCCTGGCGCTGCTGGCGCTGGCTGCGCGGTCCGGGGTCCGCGGCGCTGACCCGGCTTCGTGGTGGGCGCTGCGGTCCGTGACCAGCGAGGTTCCCGTGCGGCGACCCGAGGAGTCGGTTCCCGTCTCGCCCTCGAAGGTCACCTACTTCGCCGAGTGTGGCTTGCGCTGGTTCCTGACTTCCGTTGGAGGAGAAGGGGTTTCGCTGGGCGCGGCATCGGTTGGCACTTTCGTCCACGACATCGTGGCCGAGCTGCCTGACGCGACGCTGGACGTGCTCCGCGCGGAGGTCGACGCCCGCTGGGGTCGGCTCGGGCTGCGGCCAGGGTGGGTGACCGAGCGGACGCGCTCCGAGGCGTACGACATGGTTGCCCGCTTCACGGCATACCGCGACGGGGCGGAAGGCAGCTGGGAGCGCGTCGGCGTCGAGACCGACTTCCGTGTGCCGGTCGGGCGCGCGGTGGTCGCGGGCCGGGTCGACCGCATCGAACGTGACGCCGACGGAGCGCTGCGCATCGTCGACCTCAAGACCGGCAAGTCCAAGCCGGTCAGAGCCGAGCTCGCCACCCACGGCCAGCTGGGCACCTACCAGGTCGCTGTCGAGGCGGGCGGGTTCCCCGAGCTGGGCGACCGGAGCGCCGGGGCGGCGCTCGTCTTCATCGGCAAGGGTGGGCTCTCCGGTCTCAAGCCGAGCATCCTCGACCAGCCGGCTCTGTCGTCCAGCGACGACCCTGGCTGGGCGCGGGCCCTGGTCCAAGCCACGGCCGATGGCATGGGTGCGGCGGAGTTCGTTGCGGCACAGGGGAAGTCGTGCGAGACGTGCCCGGTGCGCTCCTCGTGCCCCGTCCAGCCGGAGGGGGATGCTCTGTGAGCATGGTCATCGACAGACCCGACGTCGTTGTGCGTCATTCGGCGCATGACATCGCGCACGCTCTCGGCATGCCTCCGCCGACCGACGAGCAGGCCGCCGTCATCGAGGCCGGCCCGGCGCCGCTCCTCGTCGTGGCCGGAGCCGGTTCGGGCAAGACCGAGACGATGTCTGCGCGCGTCGTGTGGCTCGTCGCCAACGACCTCGTCGCGGCGGACCAGGTGCTCGGCCTCACCTTCACCCGCAAGGCCGCGGCTGAGCTGTCCCAGCGCATCGCCAAGCGCCTGCGCGGCCTCGAGCGCGCGGGCATCTGGACGCCACCCGTCGACGACGGCACCGGGGCCGAGGTGCTCGGGGGCACCCCGACCGTGTCGACCTACCACTCGTATGCCGGCCGGCTGGTCCGCGAGCACGCGCTGCGGGTCGGCATCGAGCCCGAGTTCCGGGTGCTCACCGAGGCCGGGGCCTGGCAGCTTGCTGCCGAGGCCGTGGCGCGCTGGGACGGTCCGATGGACGACGTCGTCAAGAGCGAGGCCACGGTGATCCAGGCCGTGATGGCTCTCGCCGGCGAGATGGCCGAGCACGTGCGCACGCCCGACGAGGTGATGGCCCATCTCGACGCGGTGCTCGAGCGGCTCGAGGGGCTGCCGGACGGCGACGGCCGAGGCGCAACCACGACGGCCAGGGACGCCGTCACCGTGCTGCGCGAGCGCCGCACGGTGCTGCCGATCGTGGGCGCCTTCCTGGCGCTCAAGCGAGAGCGGGAGTCGCTCGACTTCGCTGACCAGATCGCACTCGCCGCCCGCCTCGCCCGCTCGGACCCGGCGGTCGGGCGCGTCGAGCGGGAGCGCTTCCGCGCCGTGCTGCTCGACGAGTTCCAGGACACGTCGGAGGCCCAGCTCGAGCTGTTGCACTCGCTGTTCCACCACCCGGATGTCGCCCTGACCGCGGTCGGCGACCCCAACCAGTCGATCTACGGCTGGCGTGGCGCGAGCGCGACGACGCTGCTCCGCTTCCCGCGCCAGTTCGGCACGGACACGCCGGCAGAGGTGCTCCCGCTGTCGACCAGCTGGCGAAACGACTGCGCCATCCTCGAGGCGGCGAACGTGACCGCGGGTCCGCTGGCCACCGAGCACGTCCGGCCCCTGCGCCCCCGAGCGGGTGCCGGCGAAGGCCAGATCGACGTCGCACGGCTCGAGACGGCTGAGGCGGAGGCCGACCATGTCGCCGAGTGGGTCGCGTCGCACTGGTTCAGCCCGAGTGGCCGTCGCACGGGGCGCAGCGCCGCGGTGCTGTGTCGGCGACGCTCCTCGTTCCCGCTCGTGCTCGAGGCACTGCGCCGTCAGCAGCTGCCGGTCGAGGTCGTGGGGCTGGGTGGACTGCTCGTCACGCCGGAGGTGAGCGACCTGGTGTCCGCGCTGTGGGTCGTCCAGGACCCGACCCGCGGCGACCAGCTCATGCGGCTGCTCACGGGGCCGGTCGTCCGGCTGGGAGCGGCCGACCTCGCCGGCCTCTGGTCGTGGGCTCGCGAGCTGCACTCGCGGCCGTGGCGGGTGGGCGCCGAGCCGACCACGCAAGGCTCCCTCTTCGAGCCAGCGACCGCGGAGCCGGGTCGGGCTGTTCCTGGCGATGGTGGTCCGGCCGCCAAGGCGGGCGAGCAGGCCGACCCCGACTCGGCCGACGACCGCCGCGGCAGCGACCTCGCCTCCGACAGCGCCGACACCGCGACACTCGTCGAAGCGCTGGACGACCTGCCGCGCTCCGGGTGGGTCGGTCGTGACGGAGCCACGATCACGGCCGAGGCGCTGTCCCGACTGCACGGCCTGGCTGACGTGGTTCGTCGCCTGCGCCGGCTGACCGCGCTGCCGCTCGTCGACCTCGTCGCCGAGGCGGAAGTGGCGATCGGGCTCGACATCGAGGTGCTCTCCCGCGCCGAGCACACCTCGTCGACCGCGCGAGTGCACCTCGACGCCTTTGCCGACGTCGCGGCCCGGTTCGCGACCAGCTCGAACCGCCCGACGCTGTCCGGCTTCCTGAGCTGGCTCGAGGCCGCCCGGGAGCAGGAACGGGGCCTGGACGCAGGCCACGTCGAGTCCGATGCCGACGCGGTACAGGTGCTCACGGTGCACGCCGCCAAAGGCCTGGAGTGGGACGCCGTCGCCATCCCGACGCTCGTCGAGGGCGTGTTTCCGGCCCACTCGGCCACGACCTCGGTCGCGGTCGTCGACGGCAGCGACCCGGTCGAGTACGCCTGCTCCGGCGACGTCAAGGACAAGGGCTGGCTCGTCGGCCTCGACTCGCTGCCCTACGACCTGCGGGGCGACCGCGACGGGCTGCCACACCTCGACTGGCGCGGCGCGCCTGACCGAAGGACTCTCAGCGCCGCAATCGACGAGTTCGTCCTCGACGGCGGACGGCACGCCATGGCCGAGGAGCGCCGGCTCGCGTACGTCGCCCTGACCCGGGCACGGACGGCGATGCTGCTCACCTGCCACCTGTGGGGTGCGGCGAAGAAGACCCTGTCGGTGCCGTCGCGCTTCCTGCTCGAAGTCTGCGATGCGCTGCCCGACCGTGTGGTGCGAACGGCGTGGCACCCGGCGCCAGAGCCTCTGGTGGACGACCGTGGGAAGGCGTCCGCCCCGTCCAACCCGCACCTGTCCGAGCCGGTGTCGGCCCGGTGGCCGCACGACCCGATGGCGGCCAGACGCGCCGCTCTCGTGGGTGCAGGGCGACGGCTGCAGCACGCCCTTGAGTCGGGCCCCGTTGTACCACAGGGCGATCCGCGCGTTGATGACCTGCGCGTGCTCCTGGCCGAGCGTGCGGCCAGGCGCGATACGACCGAGCCCGTGGTCGATGTGCCGCGACACCTGTCTGCATCCGCAGTCGTCTCCCTCGCCCGCGACGTGGAGGCCTTCGCCATGGCGCTGCGTCGTCCGATGCCCAGCCCACCCGCCGTCGCGGCGCGACAGGGCACCGCGTTCCACGCGTGGGTCGAGCAGCATTACTCGCGCGCCGCGATCGTCGACCTGTTCGACCTGCCGGGCAGTGCTGACGAGGGCGCGGCCGACGACTCCGATCTCGAGGTGATGAAGCAGCACTTCCTCTCGAGCGAGTGGGCCGACCGGATCCCGGAGGAGATCGAGCTGTCCATCGAGACCGTCATCGACGGCATCGCGGTGCGCGGCCGGGTCGATGCGGTCTTCGGGCGCGACGACGGTGGGTGGACCGTCGTCGACTGGAAGACCGGTGCCAAGCCGACGGGGCGCGACGCGCGTGTCCGCGCCCTTCAGCTCGCCGCCTACGCCGTCGCCTTCGCGCGGCTGCGTGGCGTCGACCCTGCGCGAGTGGACGCGGCGTTCTACTACGCGGGCGAGGGAGTCACCGTCCGGCCGAGGGTCCCCGACGAGGCCGACCTCGTCACCCTGCTGCGCACCGTCCCCGACTGAGCGAGCACGGCCGATCGACCTCGGCGGAACGGGCCGATCGACCGCCGTGTGCCACCGGCGACCGCACCACCTCCGCATCGGATGGCTTGTCGGAAGGTCTGCACAACGCGGGGGTGTTCACCGCCAGAAGCGGCATACCTTGCGCCAGAGCCCGGGGCCGGCTGGTCCACGAGAGCGGCCGGAGGCGAGGGCGGTCAGGAGGCGTGGTCGCCGTGCCGGCGGTCGGTGATGCGCACGAAGTCGGACGCACCCTCGTGCAGGTCGAGCACCCCGTCGACGTCGTCCGGCAGTGCCTCGACCTCGTCGATCTCGAAGGCCGCGCCATCCCTGTCGCTCGGGCTGACGTAGGGGACTGGCGCCCCGGTGTCGCGGACGACCCCCAGACGCGGGCGGCCCATACCGTCCGGCGTCGCCTCGGCGGACGCGTCGGCGCTGGAGGGCTCGGCGGCGGGCGGATCGGCGTCGGACCGGTCCGCTTCGTCGGATTCTTCCGACCACTCGGGCAGGTCCTCGGCCGTGGCCGCCGTCGACGGGTCGTCGTCGGTGAGCCAGGCAGACATCTCGATGTACTGCGTCTCACCGAGCATCGGGAACGGCGAGTGCGGCTGGGTCGCGTCCCAGTCCGGCAGCGGCTGCTCCGGGTCGTCCGGGTCGATGGACGCAGCCAGCAGGGCGCGCTCCTTGGCCCGCCGGGTGCGCTCGCTGCGGGCGGCGTCCTCCTCGGAGTGGCGGCGGTCGTCGTCCTCGACCCTCTCGTCGAGGGCACGCAGCTCGTCGGCCGTGCGCTCGACCAGAGGCAGCAGGCCGGAGGCGAGCGCGTGCAGCAGGGTGGCCAACGGTGCCATCTCAGCGGCCAGCCGCGCCCGGTGCACGAGGTTGACGTCGGGTCGCTCCACCCTCGACTGGGCATAGGCCTCGAGGACGGAGTCGAGAGTCTCCGGTGGTGCGAGCGCGACGAGCGCGGCGAAGTCGTCGGCTGGGTCGCCCACCCGCGACTGCTCCCAGGCGAGCACCCCGCGCACATGTCCGCTCGAGTCATCCTGGTCGTCGTCGAAGGACGCGAGGAGGTTGTCGCCGGTGAAGCTGCCGTGCACGGTAGCGGGAGCGAACCGCCACAGCGACACGTCCTCGAGCATCCGCTCCCAGCGGGTGAGCAGGCCGGTCGGCACATGCCCGGTCGCGGCGGCGCGGTCGAGGTCGGACAGTCGCCGGTGCCGGTGCGCCTCGGCGTCGTACGTCGGGCGTCCGGCCTCCTCGTAGAGCAGATGCTCGAGGTTGTGGACATGCGCCAGCGTCCGCCCCAGCTCGGCCGCCAGCGGACCCGGGCCGAGTCCCGCGAAGTCCAGCGGCCGGCCCGGGACCCGCAGGTAGACGGCGGCGCGCCCTTCCGGCACGGGTGCGTGGCCGCGGAACATCGGCACCGCGACGTCGAGCCGCCGTCCCAGCAGCTGGCAGAGCATCGTGATGTCGTCGAGCATGGCGCCGGCCGCGGGCGTGCGGGGAGCCTTCACGACCCAGAGACGGTCCTGCGTGTCCTGCACGTAGGCGACCTCGAAGAGCCCGTCGGGACGCGTCGCCACGCCCTCGACCGAGACGGGGTCGAGGCCCGGCACGGCCGAGCTCGCCAGGGCGGCGAGGAACAGCGGGGTGCGCGTCACCTCTCCACGGTATGCCGCGTGGCGCGGAGATCGTGGGAGGTCCGGGGCCCCGGCGCCGCCGCGTGCGCGCGTCCTAGGGTGTGAGTCGTGGCCGTGAGCGACGACACCCTGACCGATCTCGCACTGTCCCGCAGCTCGCTCGACCGGGTAGCCGAGGAGCGCGTGCGGGAGGGTGTGCTCGCCGAGCTGCTCGCCGATCCAGCGACTCGCGTGGCGGAGATCAGGGGCGACCGCCTCCGTGTCGTCGAGGACGGCGTCGGGTCGCTGTCGCTTGGCCTGCGGTCGCCCCGGCCCGGCGACCTGGACCGGCTGGGAGTGCACCTCGGTCGCGATGCCGGCGGGACGGCATACGTCGGCGTCGTCGTGCCAGAGGGCGCGGAAACCGTCGACCCCGCCGGCGACGGCTGGCTCAACCTCAGGCAGGCGGGGGAGGCGCTCAGTGCGCGCGACGCCGGCGTGTTCACGACGGCGCTCGCGCTCGCCAACTGGCATTCGACCCACGGACACTGTCCTCGCTGTGGCGCGCGGACCGAGGCTGTCCAGGCGGGGTGGGTCCGTCGTTGCGTCGCCGACGGCAGCGAGCACTACCCGCGCACCGACCCGGCTGTCATCATGTCGGTCGTCGACCCGCAGGACCGGCTGCTGCTCGGACGGGGCGCCCACTGGCCGCCAGGGAGGTTCTCGGTGCTGGCCGGGTTCGTGGAGCCGGGGGAGTCCTTCGAGTCGGCCGTCGCGCGCGAGGTGGCCGAGGAGGTCGGGATCGCCATCGACGACGCGCGGTACCTCGGCAACCAGCCGTGGCCCTTTCCGTCATCGGTGATGATCGGGTTCGCGGCGACCACGAGGCAGACCGAGCTCGTGCTCGACCCGGTCGAGATGGCCGAGGCACGGTGGGTCACGCGAGCGGAGTACCGCGACCTGCTGCGTGCGGACGAGATCCGCACACCGAGCGGTATCTCGATCGCCAAGCGGATCATCGAGCGCTGGCTCGGACAGACGGTGGAGTCCGTCGTCACACGCCCGACCTGACCGGCGCCGGCCGCATCGGTGGTGTCCCCGGCACCGCCCGGTGGGGAACGTCAGCTCGCGAGGCGGGCGCGCACCTCGGCAAGCGATGGGTTGGTCGCGGCCGAGCCGTCGGGGAACACGACTGTGGGCACGGTGCGGTTGCCCCCGTTGACGCTCTCGACGAAGTCGACGTGCTCCGGGTTGGCCTCGAGGTCGATCTCCGTGAAGCTCACGCCCTCGCGGGTGAGCTGGCCCTTGAGGCGCGTGCAGTAGCCGCACCACACGGTCGTGAACATCGTGATCGAGCCCTCGTCGGGTGTCACCTTCGGCATCGCGTTCCTTCTCTGGTGCCCGGCGCGGGCGCTGAGCGGGCGCCGCGCGGGGATCGTGGATGGCCCTCACGGCCGTCATCCCTCGGTGCAAGGATGACTCCATGGCACGTCACGGCGCAAAACGACCCAAGCGGCTGCCGGTCGAGATCTACGAGGCTGAGCTCGCTCGGCTCCAGGCAGACCTCGTGTCCTTCCAGGAGTGGGTGCGGGCCACGGGGGAGCGCGTCGTGGTGGTCTTCGAGGGCCGCGACGCCGCGGGGAAGGGCTCGGCGATCAAGCGGATCACCCAGTACCTCAACCCGCGCGTGGCGCGCATCGCGGCCCTCCCGGCGCCGACCGAGCGCGAGCGTGGGCAGTGGTACTTCCAGCGTTTCGTCGCCCACCTGCCGACCGCCGGGGAGATCGTGCTGTTCGACCGGTCGTGGTACAACCGCGCCGGCGTCGAGCGGGTGATGGGCTTCTGCACCGACGAGCAGTACCACCGCTTCCTCGCGCAGGCGCCGCTGTTCGAGCGGATGCTCGTCGACGACGGGGTCATCCTGCGCAAGTACTGGTTCAGCGTGTCCGACGCCGAGCAGGAGAAGCGCTTCCGCTCGCGGGCCAAGGACCCGATGCGCCAGTGGAAGCTCTCGCCGATGGACCTCGAGTCGATCACCCGGTGGGAGGACTACTCCAAGGCCAAGGACGTCATGATGGCGGCCACCAGCACCGACTTCGCGCCGTGGTTCGTCGTCGAGTCCGAGGACAAGCGCAGCTCCCGGATCAACGTCATGAACCACCTGCTGACCTCGATCCCGCACGAGCAGATCGCGCCCGACGTGCCCCCCATCCCGGCGCGGCCCGCGCCGCGCGGATACGAACGCCCACCCCAGGAGGCACAGAACTACGTCCCGGACCACGCCGCCGCGCTCATGACGGCTGCGGCGGGTGATCGGTCCTGAGCCCTGCACCGTCCGCCGACGACATCCTCGCCGGGCTCGACCCCGAGCAGCGCGAGGTCGCCAGCGCGCCCGCGGGCCCGCTGTGCATCCTCGCCGGTGCGGGCACCGGCAAGACCCGCGCCATCACGCACCGCATCGCGTATGCCGTCCACTCCGGCGCGCAGCAGCCGCAACGTGTCCTTGCGCTGACCTTCACGGCCCGCGCCGCAGGCGAGATGCGCACCCGCCTGCGGGGCCTGGGCGTCCAGGGCGTGCAGGCACGCACGTTCCACGCTGCCGCCCTGCGCCAGCTGCACTTCTTCTGGCCGCAGGCCGTCGGCGGCGCCGCGCCCGAGGTGATGAGCCACAAGGCGCCGGCTGTCGCCGAGGCGGCCTCACGCCTGCGCATGCAGTTCGACCGCACGACGATCCGCGACCTCGCCGCCGAGGTGGAGTGGGCCAAGGTCAACCTGCTCACCCCCCAGTCGTATGCCGCCCGCGCCCGCGAGGAGCGCCGTGAGCCCCCCGGCCTCGACCTCACCGCGATGGCTCGCCTGTTCGAGGCGTACGAGGAGGTCAAGCAGCGCCGGGGTGTCATCGACTTCGAGGACGTCCTGCTGCTGACGGTCGGGATCCTCGACGAGCGGGACGACATCGCCCGGACAGTCCGTGGGCAGTACCGCCAGTTCGTCGTCGACGAGTACCAGGACGTCAACGACCTCCAGCAGCGCCTGCTCGACCTCTGGCTCGGCGACCGCGACGACCTGTGTGTCGTGGGTGACCCGGCCCAGACTATCTACTCCTTCACGGGAGCCAGCCCGCGTCACCTCGTCGGGTTCCCGAAGCGGTTCAAGGGTGCCCAGGTCGTCCGGCTCGTGCGCAACTACCGCTCGTCGCCGCAGATCGTGGCACTGGCCAACACCATCGTCGGGTCGGGCACGCAGGCGGCTCGCGACGGGGCCGTGCGCCTGGTCGCCCAGGGCCCTGCCGGTCCTGCGCCGGTGCTGGAGACCTACCCTGACGACCCGGCGGAGGCCGCCGCGGTCGCGGCCCGCATCCGGTCGATGACCGACGCCAGTTGCGAGGCTGCGGAGGTCGCCGTGCTGTTCCGCACCAACGCGCAGTCGGAGGCCTTCGAGTCCGCCCTCGCGGAGGCGGGCGTGCCGTACCTCGTCCGCGGTGGCGAGCGGTTCTTCGCTCGCAAGGAGGTCCGCGACGCGATCCTGCTGCTGCGCGGTGCCGCCCGGAGCGACGCCGGTGACAAGCCGCTGGGCGAGATCACCCGCGACGTCATCACCGGCGCCGGCTGGTCGCCCGAGCCCCCATCCGGCGGCGCGACGCGTGAGCGCTGGGAGTCGCTCGCTGCACTGGCGACCCTCGCCGACGACCTGGCGGCGGCCATGCCCGACGCACGCCTGCCCGAGCTCGTCGCCGAGCTGGACCGGCGAGCTGCAGAGCAGCACGCACCGGCGGTCCAGGGTGTCACGCTCGCCAGCCTGCACGCGGCCAAGGGGCTGGAGTGGGACACCGTCTTCCTCGTCGGCGCCTCCGACGGGCTGATCCCGATCTCGATGGCCGAGGGCGTCGACGCCGTCGAGGAGGAGCGCCGGCTCCTCTATGTCGGGCTCACCCGAGCCCGACGCCAGCTGTTCGTCTCGTGGTCGGGGGCACGCACCCCCGGGGCGCGCAGCACGAGGCGGGTCTCCCGCTTCCTCGCCCCGGCCGCCGGCATCCTCGGGCAGGGTGCGCGGACCGAAGGCCGGCCGTCCGGCGGCCGGCGGTCGGCCCCGAAGGCGGCCCGTGTCTCGCACTGCCGCAGCTGCGGCGCGGAGCTCGTCACCGCGGCCCAGCGCAAGACCGGCCGCTGCGACGACTGTCCGCCCACCTACGACACGGCGACGTTCGACCGGCTCCGGGCCTGGCGCCTGGCCGTCGCCCGGGAGGCGAGCGTGCCGGCATACGTCGTCTTCACGGATGCGACGCTCACCGCGATCGCCGAGGCGGGGCCCCAGGACGAGTCCGCGCTCGCGGCCATCAGTGGGGTCGGAGTGCGCAAGCTCGAGCAGTACGGCGGCGACGTCCTGGCGCTCATCGGTGGCGCCACAGCCGAAGATGTTCTCGAAAGCCGTTCTGGCGCAAGGGAATCCGCTGAAGCGTAGGAACTTCTGAAAAAAGTTCCGGAAACTTCGATAAATAAGTTGTTCGTGCGAGAGCGCCCCGCGTACCCTTGACGAAGTCAAGCCCAGTGGCTCAGGTGGCCAGCTGGGGTCCGCGAGCAAGAGTAAGGAGGGTCGGCAATGAGCATCACCACGATGACGATGAACGCAGCGTCCTGCGTCCTTTCCGTGCGTCCGCGCGCTGCCGGCCAGATCCGTCTTGCGGACACCCACGCTCTGGGCCAGGGGACCACTGTGTCCACCGCCGCCCGCGAGGGTCGTCGTATGTCCGGCGTCACTGTCCCGGTTCAGGGGGACATCTCTGTCGCCGCCGCACTCACGTTCGACCCGAACTACAAGCCCTCCGATGTCGCTCGCTCCCGCTCTGGGAGGCCACCGGTCTGACAGACCAGAAGCCTCACCTCCAGGCCGCGAACCCGACATCACCGGGTCCGCGGCCTTCGTGTTTCTCAGAACACTTTTTGCCGCTCCACCGAAGTAACGACAAGTCACCAGGACAGCACCAGACCGGTGCCAGACAGACAGGGACACCCATGACTCCCCGGATGCCGAGCAGCAGGACCGAGACCCGCACCACCGGTGCCGGGCTTCGAGCCAGACCAGACATGAGTGAGAGGGAGCGCCCGCCGCAGGGCGCACCCGAGACGGAGGTGAGAACGATGCAGCTGAGCGAACTGCTTGACCTGGGGACGCATGCTGAGCAGGTCGGCGAGACCATCCCGTGCCGCGACTACGAAGCGGAGCTGTGGTTCGCCGAGCGACCCGAGGACGTCGAGTTCGCCAAGACCCTGTGCGGGCTCTGCCCGGCGCGGGTCCAGTGCCTCGCCGGCGCCCTCGAGCGTCAGGAGCCGTGGGGCGTCTGGGGCGGGCAGCTGCTCGTCCAGGGCGCGGTCGTGGCTCGCAAGCGGCCCCGTGGCCGTCCCCGTAAGCACCCCGTGGCTGCCTGAACCGGCGCACACCGATGTGACCCCCGCATGTTCAGCACGCCACAGGCCCCCGAACACATCCCAGTCCGTAGATCAGGAGATCGTCATGAACCAGCTCGAAATGCTGGCTCGCAACCAGATCCAGGAGCGATCGCATCGCCAGGACCGCAGCGGCATCCGTCGCAGCGCCCGGCTGATCGCCCAGCAGATCCGGTCGAGTCGACGTCACAACGAGAAGTGACCCAACGCCCGGCAGGGCAACCAGACCCACAACCGAACCGAGTGAGCAAGCCGCGGGTGACGCGCACGTCACCCGCGGTTTCGCGTTCCCCGGGCCGGTAGAGCTCCCCGGCCCGCCGCACGGCCCCGCACACCCACTGCCATCCGCTGTCGGTTCGATAACAGTCGGGTGGCGTCTCTATGTCATCAGCGTGTCGCCGTGAAACAAATCAGGCGCCGCGACGGATACTCGGAGTGAGGGAAGGGAGAACCCCCATGGACACCTCAGAACTGGTTCCGGTGCTCGTCTGCGCGAGCTGTGGCACGATTCCGGCGCCTGATGACCAGCCCACCGCCCGGCTCACCTGGAGCCGCAGCAGCGAGGGTGACCGCACGACCTGGACGTGCGAGCGATGCAGCCGCGAGAATCTCCGCTCGATCGAGAGCAAGCTCGACCCCGCCTGGTGGTGACGTCACGCGGGCGTGGCCCGGGCACGTCCCGGCGCCAGCGTCCGCTCGTCAGCGTGTCACTCCACCGGTGACCCGACCGGTGGCAGGTCTGCACCGGGGAGCAGTTCGTCGACGAGCGCCCGGCCGCGGACGGTGCCGCCCAGCTGGCTGAGCACGCCGATGCCCCCACCCCAGACCCGGTGGATCAGGAGGTACTCCGGCGGGAGGTTCAGCTTGTACCCGACGGCGTAGTTGGGCTGCCGTGGGTCGTTGATGAGGGCGAACACACCACGCAGCCAGTCGCGGCTGAAGGTGAACTCGTCGGTGCGGAACGGCGCCATGAACGGCTCGAGGTAGTCCAGCAGCCGGTCGGCGTCGAGGTCGATGTTGGACTTGACGAACCCGATCTCGCGCAGCCCGTCGAGGACCTCGTCGGAGCTGCCGCCCTCGAGACCGATCGTGAGCAGCAACCCGATCTCGGGCGGCATGCCGTCGGGCAGCCGGTTCACCGCACCGAAGTCGATGACGCCGAGCTTGCCGTCCGGCGTGATCCGGAAGTTGCCCGGGTGCGGGTCCGCATGCAGCAGGCCCACCTGGGCCGGCCCGGCGAGCAGAAACTCGAGGTAGAGCTGAGAGGCGTGGTCGCGCTGCTCCTGCGTGCCCTCGGCGATGATGCGCGACAGCGGAACACCGTCGAGCCACTCCGAGACGATGACGTGCTGGTGGCCCTCGACCACGGCCGGGATGCTGAAGTCGGGGTCGCCGGCGAAGCCGGTGGCGAAGGCGTCCTGCGACTCGGCCTCGAGGCGATAGTCGAGCTCCTCGGCCATGCGGTCGCGCAGCTCGTCGAGGATCGGGGCGATGTCGAGCCCGGGGATCCAGCCGGCGGCCACCTTCGCCACGCGGGAGATCTGCCGGATGTCGCTCATGAGTGCGGCTCCGGCACCGGGGTACTGGATCTTGACGGCGACGTCCCGGCCATCGCTCCACACGGCCCGGTGCACCTGGCCGATCGACGCTGAGGCGACCGGGTGGTCGTCGAACGACTGGAACCGGCTCCGCCAGCGGGGTCCGAAGTCGGCCCGCATCACCTCATGGACCGAGGTCGTGGGCATCGGGGGCGCGCTGTCCTGCAGCTTGGTGAGCAGCGCCCGGTAGGGGACCGCGACCTCCTCGGGGAACGCCGCCTCGAAGATCGACAGCGCCTGCCCGAACTTCATCGCGCCGCCCTTGAGCTCTCCGAGCACCTGGAAGAGCTGCTGGGCGGTGCGCGCCTGGAGCTCGGCGGCGACGAGCTCGGCAGGCCGGCCGCCGAGGCGCTTGCCGATGCCCAGCGCGGTGCGCCCGGCGAAGCCGATCGGCACCGAGGCGAGCTTGGCGGTGCGCACGACGGCTTTGCGGGGCAGGTCGGTCACGGCGCACCTCCTCGGGCGGGCTCGGGAGCTCGGGGCCGGGGCAGGTGGGACCACCCCTGCCTCGACTCTAGAGCCTCCCGAGCCCGGCCGGACGCTCTGTCCCCAAGGCCGGTGGCCACTCGGCCTCCCGACGGGCCTCGAGATGAGCCGGACACAGGGGATGTGGTCCCCAGCGCCGATGGTCCATGCGCGGCCACGGCAGGCCCACGTCCACTGACACACCACGCGGCGGCAGGTGGCCCTCGGCAAGGCGGGACACGAACAGCGCCACCGTCCCCGCCACGAGCTGCCCCAAGCCTGGAGGGAGCCTGTCGTGAACGCCTTCCGGCACCGCCACTGGCGGCACCGCTGCAGACGGGCTCGTTGGCTCCGGGCGCGGCTCTCGCCCTCGCTGGAGATCGGGTGTCGCCTGGGCCAGGACCGTCGGCCAGGCCTCGTCGCGGTCTGCCCGATGCTGGTCGAGGCACCACAGGCACGGCGCAGCCGCAGACCCGTCGACGAGGGGCCCGACCGTTGTGTGCGGCCCCGCGGTCGCGACCGGCAGATGAGGTATGCCGTGACGCAGCCAGAGGTTGCCGCGTCGTGGGTCGACGAGGGGCGAGCCGACGAGGACCACCAGATCGGGTCGCTGGCCCGCCGGGTCGGCGATCACGCCGTCGACGTCGGCGCGGTCGTGCACGACCGTCACTCCGGCGCACGATCCGACCACAGCGGCGATCTCCGCGGCCACCGGGCCGGCGCCGTCCACGACAGCCCTCAGCAGGGCGGCATACGGCTCGGTGACGGCCGCGAGGGACGACCGGGGCCCGAGCCCGCGAACGGGCTCGTCAGCGTCCACGAGGACGCCCAGCCGGGTCGTCAGGGTGAGCAGCTCTCGCCAGCGGCTACGGGAGACGCCTGACGCGCGGGCCCGCTCGTACGTCGCGTCGAGCGAGAGGCCGCCGTCCAGGCCGGACAGCAGGCGCACCTCGGCGCTGCTGGCGCCGCCGACGATCGGGCCGCCGGGGAGCACGCCGAACTGGACCTCACCCGAGGGGCGCGTCAGCGGGCGCAGCCAGATCGGCATCCGTGGCCGGCGGGGCAGAGCGACTGTGGACATGGGACCTCCCGACCGACGGTGGGGGTCACCGCCGTCCGTCAGGCTCGCAGGACCGAGAGCGAGCCTGCCGGCCCCGTCCACAGCCTTGGCCTGGCGCGTGCTGGCCGCGTGCTGGCCGCGTGCTGGTCGCGTGCCGGGGACGCGTGACCCCGGACGCACGAGAGGGCGGGACCGCATTGGTCCCGCCCCCTCGATGACCGGCGTCAGCGACGCCGTCGCGACCTGATCAGGCCTTGCCCAGAATGCGGTTGAGGTTCGTGCCACAGACGGGGCACTGGCCCTTGGCCATGCGACGACCGTTGTCGGACACGACAACCTTGCCCTCGGCCTCGCGCTTGGCCTTGCACTTCACGCAGTAGAACTCGCCCTTGTAGGTCTCGTCAGCCATTGGTGTCTCCTTGTAGCTGGCGCCCATCCGACGGGCGCCTCGACTCGTTCAACCCTAGAGCACCCTGAGCACGAATTCATGCTCATCCCCGCTGGGCGCGCCTGTTCGGCATGAGGTATGCCGGTCGCGGCTCCCCGTCCGCAAACCACAACATATCGGGCGTCGCCAGGCGTCCGCCGAGCTTCCGGCTCACGGTGCGGGACGTTGTCGCCGCGCTGGCTTACCCTGCCCTCATGGCAGTGGCGCGGCGCGAGGTGGTGCACACGGTGGTCGACGGGGTCACCGTCGAGGTGCGCCGCAGCGCCAAGCGTCGCCGCACGGTCTCTGCCTACCGTCAGGAGGGGCGCCTCGTGGTGCTCGTCCCGGCGCGGATGAGCCGGGCCGAGGAGGGCGAGTGGGTGCGCACCATGGTGGCCCGCGTGGCAGCCTCCGAGCAGCGCCGGCAGCGCAGCGACGACGACCTCGGGCGCCGCGCTCTCGAGCTGTCCCGCGACCACCTCGACGGACGTGCTGTCCCCACCAGTGTCCGGTGGGTGACGAACCAGAACTCCCGATGGGGCTCCTGCACGCCGGCGGAGGGCTCGATTCGCTTGTCCGACAAGCTCCGCGGCATGCCGACGTGGGTCGTGGACTACGTCCTGCTGCACGAGCTGGCGCACCTGCTCCAGCCGGGCCACGGCCCCGAGTTCTGGGAGCTCCTGCGTGGCTATCCGCGGCTCGAGCGCGCACGCGGCTACCTCCAGGGAGTGTCGGCGGCCGCCGGGCTCGGGCTCAGCGACGAGTGAGCACCTCGGTGCGGTGCGTGAGGCGCAGGAGGGGCGTGCGTTCGCCCGGCTCCTGCAGGCGCCGCTGAACGTCGCTTTCAGCGCCGGGTCAGCCGCAGCCCCGCCTCGACGAGCGGGCCGAGCTCGTCCCGTGTCCCCGGCGGAAGCGCGTCCACGGGCCACCACCGGACGTCGATCGACTCGGAGCTCACGGCCGGCCCCGCCGAGCGCGGCGCCACGGCCGCGAACCGGATGTCCAGGTGCTCCTGGCAGGTCCCGAAGTCGCCCACGAGAACATGTCGGTCAAGTTGGGCGATTTCGGGCAGGGGAGTGACGTACGCCACACCTGACTCCTCGCGGGCCTCGCGCATGGCCGCATGCCACACCGAGGCGTCCCCGACCTCGTAGTGGCCACCGAACTGGAACCACAGCCGCGCCCGCCGATGGTGGGTCAGCAGGGCGGCCTCGCCCGCCTCGTCGAGCACGATGACGCTCCCGGTGAGGTGCGAGGGCGGGCCTGACTTGGCCATGGCGTCCGGATGGCGGCCCAGGTGGCGCAGGAAGTCCACCCGCAGCTGCTCCTGTCGGGCGTCGGGCGCGGCCCACGCCTGGAGCCGAGCCACGGCATCGGCGTGCAGCCGCTCCCAGCCGGACCTGACGGGCTCGGGCGTCGGAGCGCTGCGCGCAGATGCCTCCGAGCTCACCGGGCCGAGCCCGGGCCGCCCGGCGTCGGGTCGGCGGGTGAGCCGCCGCCGTCAGGACCGGTCGTGCCGGCCTCGCCCTCGTCGCCGGTCTCCCCGGTCTCCGGGATCACCCCGGTCTCCGTGGTCTCCGCGGCCTCGTCGGTATCCCCGGTGGGTCGGCTGCGCTCGGCCTCGTCCAGGATGCCCCGCAGCACCGAGTCGAGGTCGGTGCCGAGCTCGGGCGAGCCCAGTGCATCGCTCGGCACGCCCTCGAGTGTGGCGCCCCCGCCCGTGACGCGCTCGACGTAGCCGATCGGGTCGTCGAGGTCGGCTGACGTCGGCGCGAGGTCTGGGTGGGCCCAGCGACCGTCGCGCAGCGTGGCGCCGCCGGCATTCTCGAGGGCGGCCCACAGGTTGGCGGCGTCCCGAAGCCGCCGCGGGCGCAGCTCGAGTCCCACGAGGCCCGCGAAGGTCTTCTGGGCGGCGCCGCCGACCCGGCGGCGTCGGATCGTCTCTGCGAGCGCGGCCGACTGGGGCAGGTGGCGCGACGTGGCGCGGTCGGTCACGTGGTCCACCCAGCCCTCGGCGAGGGCCAGCAGCGTCTCGAGCCGGTCGAGGGCCGCCTGCTGGGCCGGGGTCGGGTGCGGACGGAAGAGGTTGCCCTGCAGGGCAGCACGCAGTGCCTCGGGGTCGGACGGGTCGATGGTCGACAGGGCGGACTCGATGGCCTCGGTGTCGATGGTGATGTTGCGCGCGTAGTCGGAGACCGCGGACAGCAGCTGCGGACCGAGCCAGGGCACCTCGGAGAACAGCCTCACCCGGGCCGCTTCACGCACGGCGAGGTACAGGCGCACCTGTGCGATGTCGATCTCGAGGGAGTCGGCCAAGGTCTCGATGTTGCCGGGCAGCAGCGCCACGAGGCCCGGCTCGGTCAGCGGCAGGCCGACCTCGGTGCCGCTGACCACCTCGGTGGCCAGCGTGCCGACGGCCTGGCCGAGCTGGGCTGCGAACATCTGACGGCTGAGGTTGCCGAGCATCGGGGCCCACTGCTCCACCATGTCGCGTGGGTTGAACCCCTCGGGCAGGCCTCCGGGCAGGGCGTCACCGAACGCCTCCGGGCCGAGCTCTCCCACCTGCTTGCGCAGGGCCTCGGAGGTCGCCGCCGTGACGCCGTCCGAGACCGGCTCGATGAGCTCGAACCATCGGGGCATCGTCGCCTCGACCCACTCCGCGCGGCTGAACCCGTTGGCGCGCCACGCAGGAGCGGCGAGCGTCGTGTACTCGTCGAGCCAGAGCGTGGCCACGGCCACCGCGTCGGCCACCGCGCGTGCGGCGGCGCCGTCGTGGACGTCGTTGCCCTCGACGGCAAGGACATGCCGCCGCGCGACCTCGGTGGCCAGGTCACGAGATCCGGTCGGGGACTGCTGCGCCGCCATGAACGTGCTCAGCTGAGCCCGCATCGCCGCCTGCGTCGCCGGGTCGCGGGGGTCGACGCCCATGCTGCGCATGGCCTCGGCGAGCTCAGGGTTCTGCGCGGCCTCGCCGAGGACGTGCTCGAGCATCGCGCCGAGGTCGGCCCCGGAGAACTGCGACGGGTCGAGCTGGGAAGGATCGAACTGCGACGGATCGAACTGGGACGGGTCGAGCTGGGACGGGTCGAACCCGCCTCGCCCCCGCAGCGGCAGGCCGAACGGCGACTCACCGGGAGCGCGCCCGCCCGTGCCGGGACCCTGCGACTCCTCGTCGGGACCGTCACCGGCCTCGTCGCGCTCGTCGTTGCGGTTGTCGTCGTCCCCGCGTCCGCGGTCGTCGGCCATCGCTGCTCATCCCCACTCGACAGAAGTTGCTGCTACACCCAAGACAACCACGGATCGCGCACGTTGGTTCCCCGGCAGAAGGGCGGCGGCCACGCCGCTTCCGGTCAGCGCCCGCCCGCCCGACTCGCGGCGTCCTTGCCGTAGGGCAGGGCACACACGATCGCGGCTTACCATTGCGGGCGTGACGGTCACCCTTGCCGAGATCCGTGAAGCGCCTCTGTCGGTCGACGAGGTGCTCGCGAGCGTCTCAGACGCACGAGCCGGAGGCACGTGCCTGTTCGTCGGGACGGTCAGGGACCACGACGGGCATGGTGGCGCGAACGACCGCAAGGGCGTCGTCCACCTCGACTACAGCGCGCATCCGCAGGCGGCGGACACGGCGCGATCGGTCGCCGAGAAGCTCGCCGCCGACGGCCGCGTGGTCCGCATCGCGGTGGTGCATCGCGTCGGCCACCTGACCGTCGGCGACATCGCCGTGGTCGTCGGGGTGAGCGCCGAGCACCGCGGCGAGGCCTTCGAGGTATGCCGCCAGCTCATCGACGAGTTCAAGGCGACGGTGCCGATCTGGAAGCACCAGCAGTTCGCCGACGGCGCCGACGAGTGGGTCGGGCTGCCGTGAAGACGATCAAGCGCGTGCCGGAGCAGCCGTCCGGCACGGACCTGCCCGTGTCCGACGAGGCCGGCCGACCGGCATACCCGGACAGCTCCGGGCGGCTCACCCGTGGCAACAAGGTCGTCCTCTGCGTGTTCTTCGGGCTCCTGGCGATCATCGTCGCGGGGTCGCTCATCCACCTGCCGTACGCCGTCATGAGCCCCGGCCCGACGCAGAACACCCTCGGTGTCTCCCAGAACGGCAAGCAGACGCCGATCATCTCGATCAGCGGCCTGCCCACGTACCCGACCAACGGGGCGCTCAACTTCACGACGGTCAGGGTGGAGGGTGGTCCGGGGTACCCCGTCGACCTCTGGGACGTGCTGCAGGCCTGGATCGACCCGTCGCGAGACGTCCTCCCGGTGGACGACGTCTTCGATCCCGCGGTGACGCAGGAGCAGGTCGCGGAGGAGAACGCCATCCAGATGGAGGGCTCGCAGGAGGAGGCCACCGCGGTGGCGCTGCGAGGGATCGGCAAGGACGTCCCGACGCACATCGTCGTCGGCGGCCTCACCGACGCCTCGAAGGCCAAGGGTCTGCTCAAGCCCAAGGACCGGTTCGAGCAGGTGGGGGACACGCCCATCACCTCGGCCCAGAACGTCCGCGACGCGCTTCAGCAGGTCAAGCCCGGCGAGTCCGTGAAGATCCGCGTCAGCCGAGACGGCAAGGACGTCACCGTCGAGGTGCCCACGATCGAAGGGCAGGGTGGGCGTACCGCCCTCGGGGTGCTGCTCGGGATCGACCACGACTTCCCGGCGACCGTGAAGATCGACGCCGGCTCCATCGGCGGACCCTCGGCCGGGCTGATGTTCTCGCTCGGGATCTACGACAAGCTCACGCCCGGCCCGCTCGCCGGGGACAAGGACATCGCCGGCACCGGCACGATCGACGACCAGGGGAACGTCGGCCCGATCGGTGGCATCAGGCAGAAGCTGGCCGGCGCCCGCGCTGGTGGCTCGTCCTACTTCCTCGCTCCCGCCGACAACTGCAACGAGGTCGTGGGCCACATCCCCGACGGGCTCGACGTCGTCAAGGTCTCGACCTTCGACGAGGCCAGGACCGCGGTCGAGGCCATCGCCAAGGGCAACACGGCCTCGCTGCCGCACTGCTGAGGCGCCGGGCCTCAGGGCTCGAAGGTGGCCTGCAGCGCCTGGACGAGCCCTGGCGCGATGTCCTTGCCCGTGGCGACCGCATCGTCGGAGTCGTGGTCGCGCTGGCGTAGCAGGCAGATCGACGAGCCGTCGCGCAGCACCGCGACGAGCAGGCGCACGTCCTTGCGGTCCGGGTGCGCCGCGAGATGGTCCACGACGTCGCCGGCGCGGTCCGGCAGGTCGCGCTCGGCGTCGGGCGGCACGACCATCCGCTCGATGGCGAAGGCGCATCCGTCGACCTCGTCGGGCCAGGCGATCCGTCCGAGCAGGGTCTCGAGCGAGCTCGTCGAGGGCAGGCCCTCCTGCTCGATCGCGGTGAGCGACCCTTCCGCGAGGTCCGCGGGGCCCATCTGGACGCGCAGGTGCGGCTCTCGCTCGAGCAGCTCGGCGGTCCGCACGAGTGCGAACAGCCGCGCGGGCTGGTCCCAGCCCGCCGCCGCGACGTGGCGCTCGGTGTCGAGGGCGGCTATGGCGAGGGGGTCTATGACAGGCTCGGGTCTCACGCGACCCATGCTGCCGTATGCCGTCCGCAACCCGGGCGCACAGGGTGCCAAGCTCGCCGGGTACCCCCTCAGCGTCGAGTGAGCGCCCCGTCCCACGCGCCCCATCTCGTCCCGCGCTCGCGGAGTCCTCGGGTCGAGTGAGCGCCTTCGTCACGCGGGCTGGGGCGCCACCCGGCCGCGCAAGGCACCCAGCACCGAGGGTGATGTCGACCAGGACGCCGTCGATGCCCTCTACAGCCTCCGCGGGACGCCCTCGAGGCGAGCCACGGCCGTGCGCAACCTGCAGCCGACGATGGCACGCGTCCTGGAGATCGTCAGCACGGCGCCCGAGCCGGTCGGCGCGGCTGAGGTCGCCGAGATCCTCGGGGC